>JAENYW010000005.1 GCA_016841555.1 Tepidibacillus decaturensis | reverse complement strand
AGAATATACAAAGGATTTAATGATTAAATTTGGTTTACCTATAGCCATTCCAAAGGAGTATGCTGTAGATGAATTAATCGATATTATGATGAGAGATAAAAAATTCAAACAAAATCAAACACGGTTTATTTTACCTGTAGGTATTGGTAATGTTGTCATTTATAAGGGAATTGATAAATCATTGATTGCTAAGGTAATAGAAGAAATGAAGCAGGGGTGAAAGGAATGAAATTAAACGAACAGTATAAAAATGTTCCAATCTATTTGCCTGGGAAATCAATTAAAGAAGTACAAGAACAATTAGGATTAGAACAAGTGATAAAATTAGCATCAAATGAAAATCCTTATGGAGCATCTAGAAAAGTTAATGAAAGAATAAATGAAGAATTAGCCTATCTTTCTATTTATCCAGATGGTTCAGGAAAAAAACTAAAAGAAAAAATTGCCGACTTATATGGAATTGATGATAAACAGATTATCCTTGGAAATGGATCGGATGAGATCATTCAATACTTATCTAGAATTTATCTAAATTCTGACAGCGAAGTAATTACATCTATCCCTACATTTCCTATGTATAAAACAAATGCGTTAATGGAAGGGGCACATGTAGTCGAAGCTCCATTAGTAGATGGAAGGTTTGATTTGGATAAAATGGCTGAAGCAATTACAGAGCGTACAGCTATTATATGGGTTTGTAACCCGAATAACCCTACGGGAGGAATTGTTTCAGAGGAAGAACTTGTTCATTTCCTTGAAAAAGTACCCAGTCATATTTTAGTAGCGGTTGATGAAGCGTATTATGAATATGTAACAGATAAAAGCTATCCTAATACAATTTCTCTTATGTCGAAATACGCTAATCTATTGGTGTTGAGAACTTTTTCAAAAATTTATGGATTAGCTGCTTTACGAATAGGGTATGGTATTGCAAACGAAAAGGTGATTCAAGATTTGCTTCGTGTCAAAGAACCATTTAATGCTAACCACCTTGCACAAGTTAGTGCAGAAGAGGCTATTTCCGATCAAGAATTTGTACAGTTTTGTAAAGAAATGAATACAGAAAGTAAACGGATATTTCTAAAGGGTTTAGAAGAACTAGGGATTGATTATTTTCCATCTGAGTCTAACTTTGTTCTTGTAAAGCATAAAATGGATGATGATCAGCTTTTTCAATACTTTTTGAACAATGGAGTGATTATACGATCTGGTCATAAATTAGGGATTCCTGGAACATTTCGTGTAACAATCGGTTCCATCGAGCAAATGAATCAGGTATTAAAGATACTTAAACAGATAATATAATGGAGGTAGCTATGAAGCATTCAGTGGAGCCAATTTCATCGATTTCTGGTACCATTCAAGTACCAGGGGATAAATCAATTTCTCATCGTGCGGTTATGTTGGGATCACTAGCTGTTGGAACAACACAGGTAAATGGTTTTTTGAATGGAGAGGACTGTTTAAGTACGGTTCGTATCTTTAAACAGCTTGGAGTAGAAATAGAGCAGACAGGAGAAACTGCTTATAACATTCATGGTAAAGGACTTAGAGGTTTACAGGAACCTAAGCAGGTACTTGATGTAGGGAATTCTGGGACTACTATTCGGTTAATGACTGGAATCCTATCAGGACAAAGCTTTTATAGTGTACTTACAGGAGACAGTTCTATAGTAAGAAGACCAATGAAAAGAGTTATTGAACCTTTAAGAAGGATGGGAGCTATGATTGATGGTCGTGAAGAAGGGGGATTTGCTCCTTTATCAATAAGAGGAAGCCGATTAAAAGGTATTAGCTATCAATCCCCTGTGGCAAGTGCACAAATAAAATCTGCGTTGCTTTTTGCTGGATTATATGCTGAAGGAAAGACGACGGTGAATGAACCTTCTTTATCAAGAGATCACAGTGAAAAAATGCTACAGCAGTTTGGAGCAAAATTGCAAATAGAAGACGATAGCGTTACTATTTGGCCAGAACCAAGCTTAAGAGGACAGGAGCTTTCTGTTCCTGGAGATTTTTCTTCTGCTGCCTTTTTTATCGCTGCTACTTTAATTACTCCTAATAGTACCTTAAGGATTCAAAATGTTGGGTTTAATCCAACAAGAATAGGCTTTTTAGAAGCGGTTTGGAAGATGGGTGGAAGCATTGAAATTGAAGAGATTCGTCATTTTGGACAAGAGCCAGTAGCTGATTTGTTGATTAAAAGTAGTGCTTTACAGGGAATTGATATTTCTGATGAATGGATTCCAAAAATAATTGATGAGCTGCCTTTATTAGCTGTTATTGCATCACAAGCAGAAGGAGTAACAAAGGTAACCGATGCGAAGGAGTTAAGAGTAAAGGAAACGGATAGGATAGAGACAATTGTTAGCGAAATGAGAAAGGTAGGAGTAAAGATAGAGGAGCTTGAAGATGGGTTTATCATTGAGGGTAAACAACAGATAAAAGGTGGCTTGATAACAACCCATGGAGATCATCGGATTGGAATGGCGTTGGCTATTGCAGGTTTAATCGCAAAGCAATCAATTACGATTGATATGGCAGAAGCTATCAATGTTTCTTTTCCTAATTTTTTCAATGAATTAAACAAAATTTCGAAATATTAAAATATTCTGAAATTATAATTGACTTTTATGGGGTGGGTATATATACTAAATACATAAATGGTTTCTCTCCACCCCTATCCTAGATCTAATATTGTAGTCGGTATGCCCGGCACCACATCGCTTAGATGTGGTTTTTTGTTCACGAAGCATTTTTATCAAAAATTACTATTGCAAAAAAGGATGTAAAAAGATATTCTAAATCATATAGAGATATCATATATTATTTAAGTTTCTGTTACATAGGAATGATTGAATTTAACAGGAATCTGAATTTTATAGGGGGGGGTATAGAATGACAGATTCTCAATTAATACGGGAGATTAAAGAAGGGCATATGGAATTGTATGCTGTACTTATTGAAAGATATGAGAAAAAAATATTATCTTTCATTATGCATTTACTAAGAAGCTATCGTATGGAAGCTTATGCAGAAGATATGTGTCAGGAAACCTTCTATAAAGCTTATAAAAGCTTGAATACGTTTAGAGACGAAGAAGCTACTTTTTCTACATGGTTATATACCATCGCTAGAAATACAGCCTTAAGTGAGCTAAGAAAATCTAAGAATGCAGAATTATCTTTGGAGGATACTGCTTCAACACCACAGGTGTCACTATACTCATTACCAGAACAAGAGTTACTAAAGAATGAAAGAGTACAAAAAGTAAGAGATGCAATTAATAAACTTCCTGAAAAACAGAGAACCGCTGTAATATTAAGAGAGTACGAACAAATGGATTATAAAGCAATTGCACAAATATTAGATTCTACAGTTAGTTCTGTTAAATCGTTATTGTTTAGGGCTCGAAGTAGTATTAAAACGCAATTAGAGTCTTATGTAGTAGATCAGCAGTGGACTGAAGTTGAAGGGGTTGAAAGATAGATGAGCAAGAATCATGTTCACATCAAGACAGCAACCGCTCAGAAAGTAATGGATAGGCTTAAAGAAGAGAACCAATGGGTTCTACCTGTCCATGAACATGATAAAAAATCATCTAATGTATGGCGCACAACAAGCATAATTGTGATTATTTTATTTTTAGTAGGTATATCTATTAGCTTTCTTTTTTTAAACCCAACTTCAACAAATGAAGCTTTACCTTTAACGAATCACGAAAATATAGTGACCTTAATAAAATCTACTGATTTTGCTAAAACTTATTCAAATCTTAATTTTTCGATTATCCACGAAGGAACTGTTGCAGGTATCGGAGAGCCGCTAATTTATCAGCCTGATGAAAAAAGGAAAAATAGAGTGCAGCTTATTGGTATTCTAGGTATATTGGGATTGTCTATGATTACTTTATTCTTAAGCTGGTTGTCAAGAGAAGTGAATGATTCTAATTCTGACCACACTTGAAATAGTGTGGTTTTATCGTGTATGATAATCTAGACATGAGTATGTGTGCTGCAACGTACTAAAGGTGTGCGTTGATTTATTTTGCAGATAAGTTAGGTTAAGTTAGGAGTGTATTGAATGCAAGAATATTTTATACATCAATTAAATGATGTGATGATTGAATTTGAATCTGGTCAATTTGAAAAAGGAATGGCTCAATTAAAGGCTATGTTGTCCTTTACTTCTAATTCAGAAGAAAAACTAGAAATAGCAAGGGTGTATATTCAGTTAGGGCTAATTGAAGAGGCAGAAGAAATCATTGATACTCTTTCTAATGAAGAGAATAAGGTTGCTAGTTATCGATTAAAAGCAGAAATTAGCTACAAACAGGGGGATTACGACAAAGCGCTTGAACTGATGCATGCTGTTATTGAGCACCGCAAGGATGATAACGATTATACCTTTCTCTCTCAAATATATTTTGACGAAGGATTGCCTGAAGTTGCTTATCGATATATTAATAAGTCGATTGAGAAAAATAGCGGAGTACCTTATTATTACTATCAGAAAGGACTTTATGCATATGAAATGGGAGAAATTGAAGATGCGGTAGCAAACTTTCAGATTGCATCAGATCTCGAAGAGGGAGAGCCATTATATCATTTGGCTCTTGGAGAGGCTTATTATAGCGTTGGTCAATTTGAAGAAGCACTAGATAAATATGATGATGTATTAGATAAACATCCAGAACAAGAAGAAGCATTATATTTAAAAGGAATTCTACTGGTTCAAATGAATGCGATTGAAGAAGGTATTACATATCTGGAAAAAGTATTGGAATTACAGCCTGAAAATCAGAACATATTGTTTTCTTTAGCAGATGCCTATGATCGAAATCACGATCAAACAAACAGTATAAAATCTTTAGAAAAAATATTACATATTGATTCCCTTCATTTTCCTGCCTTAAAAAGATTACTCGAAATACTGGTATATCAAGAAGACTGGAGTAAAGCAAAAAAAATACTGGATAAAGCTAGGCAGATTGATCCAGATGATGAAACGATTCAAATACTTTTTGATAAACTAAATAAAGTGAACTCGTTTAGCTAGCTGAACATTGGGAAATCAGATGGGGAGTCTACCCCACCTGATTAGATTCCGCTTAGAAGTGGGGGCCTTAACCCGAAAAAGATTGTTTAGATAAATTAGTGAACGGAATGCTCGCCATAAGGCGGGTTTTTTTGTATCAAAATGGAATATTTATGTAATTATTATGGAATAATAGATAAGAAATAAATTAATTATGGAATAAGGCTTAGGGGTTGAAAAAATGAACTTGGATGAAATGTTAATTTATGCAGATATTGAGCATATACATAAAATAGTAGAGAATTATAAGTGTCAATGTAATCGTCATTCAAAGACAGAAATGATTCAAACGATTATTTATACATTTTTTCATAAAGATACCCTAGATGCCCATCTTGCAAAAATAGATGCAATCGAATACACCTTTATTCAATTGTTATATTTGGACGCAAGGAATAAGTATTCTATGGAGGATTTAATAGCAAAAGGAAAGCAAGCCTTAGCATTCCATGATACAACAAAAAAACCTAGAGAACTGGTTTTATCCGCTTTAAAAAGTGGATGGATTTTTCAAGGAGTAGGGAAACGAAACGCTTTTTCTTATCTCATTCCTCAGGATGTTAAAAAGAATATTTTAAGGATTATGGGGAGTAGATTAAATATCAACTTATTATCATCCGATCAAAACTTTGTTTATCGTGATGAGAGAAGCTTACTTGTATCTGATCTGGCATCTTTTTTAAGCTATGTTTCTAACGAGTCTGTGATTCTTACAGGGAAAGGGAATATCTATAAGAGACAGCAAAAAATAATATTAGATGCGATGTTAATTTCAGAAGAGCCTTTAGGAAAAGTAACTTGGAGATTTGGATACGGTAGAAGGTATAATGAATACCCTGACCGTTTTTCTATTATTTATGACTACGCATTTTATCATAAGCTTATCCATGAAGAGGAGAGTGGGTATCTCTATCTTACAAAATCTGGTGAAGCTTGGTTGAATCAGCGTAATCTGATGGACGAAGAAAAAAAGCTGTATACCTTTTGGATTCGCTTATATAAAAGACCAATCCCTTTTTTACAGTTAATTGTAAAACTAATCGATTTGTCAGCTACTAACCAATGGGTACTGCTAAATAGTATTGAAAATGAAGTGTTATTTTGGCTCAAGGATCATTACTATGAAACAAAGGAAATGGTTTTCCACGAAAGAATTATAAAAATGCTCTTGCATTTAGGTGTTCTTCAGCTTGGTTATCAAAAAGAGCAAGCATTTATACGGGTAACTGAAGAAGGGCATCATTGGGTTAATGGTTCTGCTAACTTTGATGTAAAAGAGATTATCATGAAAAAAAATAAAAAATAGGGCAATTTAGAAAATTATACATGCTTACAAAAAAACAAAATTGATGGTATCATAAAGATAGAGGTAAGATTTTTATTCGTTTTTTAAAAACTAATGAATTTTTAGTTTATTTTGAATATAATAGAACACAGACATTTTTAGAGATAGGAGGTAGGTAATATCGATGATAACAACGGGTGATAAGAAAGAATTTATCAGATGGTTTTTAGATACTTATAGCTTTGTTAAAAAAGAAGTTGCATGGTTGTTGACATACTTAACATCTGATGAGAAACTTTTAAAAAACATTCATTTTGTTGAAGACATTCATAACCTACCTAAAGCCATCTTAATTTCAACAGATTGTGTAACGGCAACTCCTTTTAAGTTCTACAAAAATAATCGTGTCACACCAGATGTTGAAAGCGCTTTTTTAGACATACGATCGAATCCTGAGGAAGAGCTTTATATCGGACTATTATTTAAAGACAGGGATGCTTCCCTAGAATATGCCGCGGTATTGGAGGTTTATCCGATGGAAAAACAAAATCTTATGAAAGATACGTTATTGGAACTATTAGCAGAATTAGTATTGGATCAGTCAGTACGTGAATTTAATAAAAAGCAATTATATAGGTTAATTGATGACACTTTACAAAATGGGAATAAAGAGAGGTTTATTGAACTCACTAACCTATTAAATGGACTGTTAGAATTAGAAAAAGCCTGAGTAATTTTTTACTCAGGCTTTTTCCTGTTATCTTTCTTTTTCTTTTGGTAAAATAGTGAGATGAAGTTAGAGAATGAGAAGGGAAGGGATTCTACTACATGCTGCAGTTCATTTGGAAAACAATCAATTGTTATTTAGATCAAAAGTGGTTTATTTTTGTGCTCTTTATGATTAATTTATTAGGGTCAATTTACGGATTTTACTGGTATCAAGAACAATTGCTTGAAACACCTAGTAAATGGTTGGTATTTGTTCCTGATAGTCCAATGGCAAGTTCCTTTTTCACGCTTTTTTTAATAGTTTATTTTTTTAAGAAAAAAGCACCGCTAATTGAAGCTTTCGCATCGATTACGCTATTTAAATATGGGATTTGGGCAACGGCGGTTATTCTGTGGGGCGCTTGGACGATAGAGCCATCTGTTAAAAGTATTTTTATGGTACAAACAATTACCTGGGTTGATTTGATGCTTATGATTTCCCACCTCGGCATGGCATTTCAGGCAATCCTGTTTTTTAAAAAATATTCCTATGGATTTCTTTCCATTTTCCTTGTAGGTATTTGGATTTTTGCGAATGATTTTATTGATTACACAAAGGATATGCATCCTTGGCTTCCAAAGAGCATTAGCTCTATTGATTATATTATCGGTGAATACAGCTTATATTTAAGCGGCTTTACATTAATCTTATTTTATTTTCTTTCTATTTATCGAAGAAAGAATGTATAAACTCGTACAACCCCTAATATGTATTATGTAAGGGGTGAATTTGATGTATAGGAAATTTTTAATAAGTTTATTAAGTCTTATCCTTTTAAGCACATCTATATTGCCAGTAAAAGCAGCTGTTCATGATAAAAGCTTGGTGGAATTACAGGAATTAAGTGAGAGATTATATAAAAGTGCTAAGATAAAAGATTATGAAAAGGCGAAGATGACCATTGAGGAAATTTCTGTTCTTATACCTAGTATTACATATGAAGGACTTACAACAGTAGAGGGAATGGAAGCAATCTCCTCAACTATCATTCACACAAAACGAAGCTTAGCGGCATTAGAGCCTCAATATAAATCTGTTTTATTCTATACGACTCAATTACATTTAGTGATTGATGCGTTAGGTCATCCTGAACAACCCCTTTGGCATCGTTATTATTCTTTAATCAACAAGGATTTTGAAAAAATAAAGAGTAGTATCAAATATGGGGAAAACGAAATGAAGGAAGCACTACAAAGCTTTCAGCTCCATTATATGCTTATTAAGCCAGCGTTGTTGGTATCAAAACCAGCCTTTGCAATAGAGAAAATTGATTCATTAATAACGGCTTTAATAAGCCAAAGCATCTCTCAGAATAAAGAAGTGATACTAGATGAACTGCAAAAAAGTATCATTGAATTGTTTTATGAAGGTAATCAGGAAACCCTGGGCGGCGTTTTAAAGGAAACAACGATATGGAAAACGTCTCTAGGGATGGGGTTTATTATTTTTCTAGTATTAAGCTATGTTATCTGGAGAAAGTTTAAAGGGTCTTATTTAACATCGTCATCATAAGATCATGACCTAGTTATAATTAACGAACGTACCACCAAACTAAATTGCTATATCTTATGATACACATGCGTTTTTTCAGTATTCTTTACCCACTTTGCTCGATGAGGTGATGAGCCAGTGGCCGGACAGGCAGCAAGGAAGTACTGCGGCTGGCGGCAAAAAATGCCTTTATAACGGTTTTGGAACAGGTAAACGTAGTAACATGATCAGGCTTCATTGGCTCCATCTCATAGCGCATAATAATTCTTGAATCAAGAGATCTATTCATCTTCGGTTTCCACAAGACTCCCTCTTAATTTGCTATCAAAATAGGATATTGAGAAACGATGGTTACCGAAATATTTTTGGGACCATCGTTTTTTATTTGTGCTTAATTTTTTGCACTTGCAAAAGATAAGAAAGAAATCACTTCTCAATTGCTGCGTTTCGTACCATTATACACCAGAACGGCACCGCAGTTTTCACTTTGAGGATAAGGGAAGTTACAAAAACATAGGAATCAGAAAAACTTGAGAAAAATGTGTTAAGTAATATTGACTGGATTCTACCCTCTGATTTAAGTTGTATATTTCAATTGTCACACATCCAGATTTAATTTATCCAGATTAATTATTATAATTGGTTCTATCATTTTAACAAGTTCATCATATGAGATCTCCTGTGTCAAAAACCACTTATTATATATCCCTTCCATTCCTGATATAATAAATTCTAACCAATAAGACGTTTTCAAATCGTCTCTTTTCTTATTATTTGTAGATACAACGTACTTTTTATAAAGTAAATGTACAATATTCCTAAATATAAATCCATTATTTTCAGGAAGAAGTGCTGTATTATAAATATCAATATTCCGTTTTAGAAATAATAGTAATCCTCTTAACATAGAGTACATGTCAAATTCACGCTGTAAATCAACTGAATTTTCATATGCACTTAATAATGCAGACTCACAAAGATAGTCAACCAAATCATAAATATCTAAATAGTGATCATAAAATGTTTTTCTGCTGATTCCAGCTAACTTACTTATTTCCGTAACAGTAATTTTATTTACACTCTTTCTTACAATCAATGATAAAAACGCATCTTCGATTGCTTGTCTAGTTCTTTTATATCTTAAATCATGTTTCATTTCAGTTTTCATTAATTCTCACTCCTGTTATACAAATCCATCTAATTTGTCACTTAAGTTACAACAAACGAAATCTGTAAATTGATGAAGCATTAAGCAAATTGTAATATATGTAATATGACAAAGCAATAGAAACAATATCAAAACTGTAGAGAAGGAAGTGATTCTATGATAAATGACACATTATTAAAAAATCTTGAAGCTGTGAATCCAAGAGGTGTAGCTCCGGTAGTAAATTTTAAAAAGGCTTTCTATCCTTGGAATGGTTACAATTTAGATTCCTGGTTTTTATTGGAAACAGTACAGCAGTTGGAGAAGATTTAACGTTTCTAGTACACTTTTTAATTATGAGAGAAGGAGATAATGAATTTTTAAACACAGTATTTTCTGTAACAGATAAGAATATTGGCTGGTTTACTTCTAAAGATGTTTTCCTTCCCATGGATAATAATGTGAAGATAAAAAATGAAAAACTAGTTATTGCCAATGAGTATTGCTCTATGAGCGCAGATTTAAACGAAATGGAACTGACTGCAAAAAATGAAGAATGTTCATTAAAAGTAACGGTAGAACCAAAAGGATATGTACTTAACAATGGTGGTTCAGGATATTTCCCCATCTTGATAATGAAGGAAAACTATCACTATTCTTTACCTTACTTTACTATGAAAGGGGAATTAGTGAAAGATGGTCAAATAATACCGTTAGAAGGAAAATGTTGGCTTGATAGGCAAATTGATAATTTATATTTCAAATTTGATAAGAATGGTCAGCCACTAAGTCCTGGACAATGGACTTGGCTTGGTATTTCGATTGATGATGGTCCAGCAATCAGCATATGGGACTATACAGATGAGGGTGGTCATAATAATTGTTTTGCATCTATCCTTAACCGTGACGGTAAGCAAGTTGTAGAAACAATAGATTCGGTCATAGCAACAGCAACGAATGTATTTGTTAGTGATAAGACAGGTCAGCACTATCCAACACGCTTTACAGTGAGAATTCCTGCAAGTGATATGGCATTAGATATTGTACCTGCAACTGAGGCTCAAGAAATCATTTCAGCTAATCCTCAATTAAACAAATACGAAGGACAAAGCATAGTAAAAGGAACAATTGCAGGTAAGGAAGTAACCGGGACTTGTTGTGTTGAACTAGTAGGTAACTGGCAGGTGTCTATTTTGTTTGATAATTTAATATGTTTTTATTAAAATTTTAAACACAGTGTGAAACTGGAGTTGGAAAGAAACAGTTTTTAAAAACACAATTCAGAAGGAGAAATAATATGTTTAAAAAATATGGGAAAAAAATAAGGATTTCTTGTCGGACGGCATTAATAACAACACTTATTCTATCAGTGTTAATAATAACAATTAGTCACATTAACGTCTCAGTGACGCTAAGCTCAAAGCCAGATAATGCTGAAAGACCTAACCAGCCGATGTTTATAGACCCAATCGCCGATATGAGGCCGGGTAGTGGGTCTTGGTTTGTTACAACTAACGTCAAGTCTGGAGATCAGGAATTTGGAATATTAACACACCATCTAGCATTACCGTTCTTCGATACCACTACTACTGTCGCAATTACAGATGTCACTAACGGTAAATATTATCCGGATGAAAGAAAGGAAGGAAAAATCAAGGAGACCAAAGACGGCTTCGAAGTGAACAGCGGTAACTTGCAGTGGACATGGTCGGAAAAAACACAGACCATGTCAATCAAAGGGCAATTGGAATCTCAAGAAGGCTCTTTTGATTTGCAGGCCACTAGAAAAGGCCCGGTTTTAGCCTATAATGGAACAGGGATTTGGCCACTTGTTGATAACGCTAGTCCAACACTGGAATACGCTTTCCCTATTATGGAAACAACAGGTACTGTAACTGTTAATGGTCAGACATACAATGTTACTGGTAACAGCTGGTTTGATAGACAAGAATTATCACTTATGGACAAGGAGCTCGGGTCGGAACCGGGAAATGCACATTGGACTTGGCTGTCATTCACGTTGTCTAATGGAGATGTCGTTGCAGTTTGGGATGTAGTCGGTGACCGAGAGCGCTGTTGGGCCAATATTATGCAACCGGATGGAACTTTGACGATTGCGGATGTGGAACCTTTATCAGAGAACTCATCTGATCCTTGGGTGAGTGAAAAGAGTGGTATCACATGGCCATCTAAATATACGTTAAAGATACCTGGGGTTGAAGCAGAACTACTAGTAGGAGTTACTGCTTCTGGACAGGAAACTTTTATAGACTATGACAGAATGGAAGGCGTTATCCATGTAACGGGTACTTATAAGGGACAAGAAGTTACAGGTATTGGTTATGCCGAGATTATTGGAGATCCACAATTTAGCAAATAACAAACAGATTTCTGGTGCAACAAATTGGTCAAAAAGACGATTTAGCAAAGTATCCCTCAAACTATTATAAAAGAGTGTAAAAATTTATGTGTTCAGTATGAGAAGAATTTTTCTCAGCAAGAGTGAACTCGTTCAGATAGTGGTATAGTAAAGCTGTTACTTTTATCGCAGCAAGAGGCATTACAAGCGGTACCGGCAAAGGTAATTACAGTCCGGAGGCTAAACTTACACGGGGCAGTTCATTGTCATGGTGATGCGAGCCTATGGGGTAAATCCTGATGAAACATCTACTGACAATTTGGAGATGCAGGTGATACTTACTAATAACATGCTTTATCCTTTAAGTACTGCTAACCGGGCAGAAATGTCGCAGGTAATGTATAATTTGCTATCAAAATAGGATATTGAGAAACGATGGTTACCGAAATATTTTTGGGACCATCGTTTTTTATATGTGCTTATTTTTTTGCACTTGAAAAAAATTAAGAAAGAAATCACTTCTCAAAGCCTTCTCCTAATACATCATGGACATCATTTACAACGACAAAGGCACGTTCGTCGATGGAGTGTACGATGTTTTTTATCCGACTTAATTCGTTTCTACTTACAACACAATATAGAACTTCTTTATCACTTCCTGTATATCCGCCTTTTCCTTTTAATAACGTAGCTCCGCGTCCCATTTCATTCATAATTTTCGCAGCAATTTCAGGTGCGTGATCGGAGATAATCGTAGCTGCTTTTGCAGCATAGGCACCTTCCTGCACAAAATCAATCACTCTTGCTCCCAAAAATACTGCAATGAGTGTATACATTGCCCTTTCTCTTCCAATATAGATAGCAGAAATTGCTATAACAAATGCATCAAATAAAAACATTGTTCGACCAATACTCCATCCCTTATATTTAAAGGCCAATCGTGCAATAATATCTACTCCGCCAGTAGTTCCTCCATAACGAAAAATAATTCCTAATCCTATTCCAATAGTCACTCCAGCATATAGAGAAGCGAGAAGCAAATCCTGTAATGGTTCATTGAAGCCTTCTGTCAACCATAAGAAAAAAGAAACCAACAGTGTACCAATAATAGTATAAAGCATAGAATGACGACCTAGCTTGAACCATCCAACAATAAAAAGAGGAATATTAAGTAATAGAATGACTAAACTGGTAGATAAGCCAGTTTTGTAGTTTATTAATAATGATATTCCCGTAAAGCCTCCTTCAGATAAATGGTTAGCAATGGTAAAATAGTTAAGACCAAATGAAAAGATAAATGCACCAATTGTAATAAAAAAAATATTTTTAATATGATATTTCATTGAATAACTTCCTTTCTCTGCGATGATAAATGATAATAGAATTGATTTATCTTAAAAAATGATTTACGATAGCGATATTGAAAAGGTCTTCTTGATTATAGTGTTACACCGTTCATCACATTTCTTCATATACTGTTATAGCAAAATAAAGGTGTGATGGCATGATGTGTTCAGGAAGAAAACATCTAAAAGAGGCGTATTACGCTATATATCAAAATGATTTTCAAAACGCAATTGCTGCATTCAAAAAAGCAATTGAATGTGAACCAACAAATGCGTCTTATTATTATAAATTATCCATTACCTACTCAAGGAATGGAGAGATGCATGAAGGTATAGAAGCTGGAAAAAAAGCTTGCGAGCTTAACTCTCAAAATCAAACGTATCGGTATCATCTGCAAATTATTCAGGCGAAAAATCTAGTACTCCTTTCGTCAAAACAAATGAAAGGGGGACAATTAACCGACGATTTAGAAGAAAAATTACTTCAAGCAAAAAAATTAGACCCTTTAAATATTGAAGCATATTTGCTACTCGGAATCTATTATGGAGAAAAGCATTTATTAAATCAAGCGATTCAAGAATTTAATTATATTTTTAACATTGAACCATTTCATCAAAATGCTAGAAAAGTAAGAGATTATTATCTTAAATTATATAAAGAAGGTGTTAAACATGAGTAAAATTAAAGTAGTTGTTGCAGGCGCAAATGGGAAAATGGGAAAAACCGTTGTCTAAATGGTTCAAAATGATCAAGAATTGGACTTGGCTGGTGGTGTTGTTCCTTCTTATTTTTCAGATACAAAAGATCAACTTTCTTTTCCCATGTATAAAACATTAGAGGAAGCAATTATTGAACAAAAACCAGATGTTATCGTTGATTTTACAATACCTGAGGTCGTAAAACAAAATGCAGAAATCGCTATTCGTATGGGAGTAAGACTTATTATTGGAACTACAGGATTGACACAGGAAGAAATTGCTCATTTGGACAGGCTTGCAAAGGAATATAATATTGGCGGTTTAATCGCTCCTAATTTTGCTATTGGTGCTGTTCTGATGATGAAATTCGCAAGCATGGCTTCAAAATACATATCCCATGTAGAAATTATTGAATTGCATCATGATCAAAAATTGGATGCACCATCAGGAACAGCGATTAAAACGGCAGAATTAATCGCACAGGAAAGAAAAGAAATAAAGCAGGGAAATACCGATGAAAAGGAAAGCATCGAGGGAGCAAGAGGTGGTGAATTTCACGGCTTTAGAATTCACAGTGTAAGGCTTCCAGGACTGGTTGCTCATCAAGAGGTGATTTTTGGTGATCAAGGACAAACATTAACCATACGTCACGATTCTATTAACAGGGAATCATTTATGCCTGGTGTTAATTTAGCGATCAAAAAAATACAAAGCATATCGGGAATCATTTACGGTTTAGAACACATACTTGATTAAAATATAAAGGAATTAAAGGGGAGAAAAAAATGAAAATTGCATTAATTGCACATGATCTCAAAAAAAGTGAGCTTGTAAACTTTATGGTTGCATATGAATTTATTTTTAAGAACCATGAATTGTTTTCCACAGGAACAACTGGGACAAGAATTATGGAAACGACAGACCTAACTATTAAGCGCTTTATGTCAGGGCCATTAGGTGGAGACCAGCAAATTGGGGCGATGGTTGCCAAAAATGAGTTGGATTTAGTTATCTTTTTCAGAGATCCACTTACAGCTCAGCCTCATGAACCTGATATTATCGCATTACTTCGTTTATGTGATGTTTACAGTATTCCTTTAGCAACCAATGTAGCGACGGCAGAAATTCTTGTTCGAGCATTGGAGAAAGGGGATTTTTCTTGGAGAGAGGTTGTGCATAAATACGAGGATAAGGAGCAATAGTTACAGCTTGTAGATAAAGCCCTATACATTCCAATCATTCTCATTTAAAAAGCACTCTTTTACTATAGCGTTCATTTTTTTGAAATGGAGATTTATTTTATGAATAAGATGGAACTAGGGAAAAAAGTGATTCAGACGATAAGAAGGCATGGATACCAAGCTTATTATATTGGTGGATGTGTAAGAGACCGTCTCCTTCAACGTGAAATTAACGATGTAGACATTGCCACTAATGCGTTTCCGGAAATGGTAATGAAGCTGTTCGCTAAAGTCATTCCAACTGGAATAAAGCATGGCACGGTGACTGTAATGATTAATCATATCCCTTTTGAAGTCACGACCTTTCGTAAAGAAGGCTCCTATGAAGATTTTAGACGTCCAAATGAGGTGCAATTCGTGCCTGAGCTTTATCAAGATCTCAGTAGAAGAGATTTTACAATGAATGCCATTGCCATGAATGAACAGGAGGAGCTGATTGATCCTTTTCATGGGAAGGAAGCGATTCAGAGGAAAGAGATTATAAGTGTTGGATTTGCCAATGAACGCTTTCTAGAAGACCCGTTACGTATGATGAGAGCCATTCGCTTTGCATCGCAATTAGACTTTACTATTGAACAAGAAACATGGAAAGCTATCGTATCACAGGCTTCTTATTTGCAATATATAGCACCAGAACGTATCAAAATAGAGTTTGATAAAATCATGAAATCAGGAGCTCCTGAGATTGGAATTCAACAGCTATTTCAAGCGGATTTAATTCGTTGGATTCGTGGTCTGAATGAAACTGGAATTACAGCTATAGATGTAAATCAAGTAGCTCCTTTGATCAAAAAAACAGATGATTATTTCACTAGATGGTCTATATTTCTACATATGCTATTGGACGAAAAACGCTTGCTATTTCTGAAACGCTTGCGTTTTTCAAAGCAGGAAATAACTATAATGAAAAAGATTGATATCGCCTATCTGCTTTTTCAAGAGAGCATAAATGAAGTGGAAATAAAAAGCTGTTTAATTCAAATGGATGTCTCCTGTTGCCTGAAAGGGATAGATATGCTCGCTATTATTAAAGATATCCAGCCTGATAAAAAAAGAAATTGGTATAATTGCATCATAGCTATCAATCAGGAGTTAATGGTAAAGGAAGTAAAGGATTTAGCTATTTCTGGTCAAGATTTGATTCAATTATTTAAGAAACCACCTGGACCATGGGTTAACTCGCTGCTACAGGAATTGTTGGAACAAGTTGTTTTTCAAGGGCTTACTAATGATAAAAGGTTATTATTAGAACAGGCAAAAATGAGTAAAGAAGGAAAAGAACATGAGAAATAAAATAAAAGAGTTGTTTCTACATGCTAATCACCAATTTATTTCAGGTGAAGATATAAGCAAAAGACTTGGTATCTCACGCACTGCCATATGGAAACAGATAGAGGAATTAAAAAAAGAAGGATATCAATTTGAGGCGGTTCGTAGAAAAGGCTATCGTTTACTAAATAATCCTGACGATATTCATCCAGAACGAATTTACGAAGGTCAAGCTACGGAATGGTTAGGCAAAGAGATTGTTTTTTACAAAGAATCCATTTCCACTCAACAAGATGCTCATGAGCTTGCCAAAAATGGTGTAGGTCATGGAACGATTGTCCTAACGAATCAGCAGAAAAAAGGAAGAGGCAGATTAGGACGAACATGGTTTTCAGAAAAGGGAAAGGGAATCTGGATGAGTATTATCCTGCGTCCCAACTTTAGCTATCAACAGGCTCCTACCATTACATTAATTACCTCCCTAGTTCTTGTTGAAGCCTTGAAGCAGGTCTATGGAATCGAAGCACAGATTAAGTGGCCAAATGATGTGTATATACAAGGGAAAAAATGCGCAGGAATTCTCACGGAAATTCATGGAGAACAGGATCAGATACATTATTTAATCATCGGTATAGGAATTAACAGCCATAGGATGACATATCCAATGGATATTGTCCACAGAGCTATTTCTATTGAGGAAATCATCCAAGCAGAGCCAAAACGGGCTACACTAATACAAGCATTCCTTCAACAGTTTGAAAGGGATTATGAACGCTTTGAAAAGGATGGATTTGTCCCCTTTTATGCAAGATATAATAATGCTTTATATGGGAAAGGGAGAAAAATAACCGTTTCCCAGTTAACTCAACAATATAGTGGTAGTATTGTTGGAATTGATCAAAATGGATATTTGCTAATGGAAACAGAGAATGGCAAAACGATAAAAATTGCTTCTGGAGATATAGCGTTTTAACTGAAAAATTTTGTTGATCAGGCGCACGTATAAGTATATTCTCCTTCACTATCGTACAAATTAGAGATAGGAAGGAGTTTTTTTTATGTACCATGATCTTTTTTTACAAATGCATCAATCCTTAGATCAAATTAATGAGGATTTCTCTAATACAGATGATATAGATGAGGAATTATCTTTATTAGAAAAATATTTATCTATCAAAGAAATAAGTGATGAGTTAAAAACAGAGCTTGAAAAGATTCAGATAAAAATTAATCAATTTGAAATAGAAAATGACCTAACGGATTTACAGTTATTTGAGCAGCAGGCCTTAGAACAGATAGAAAAAAGCTCCCCTAAACAGGGGGAAGTGGTGATTGAATTAGAAGAAAATGATTTTTTCACTCTGCAAAAGGGGATTGGCTTTTTTGATTTATGGATGTATGATGAAGCGATAATCCATTTGGAAAAAATTATATCTAAATATCCTGACTTTAATTTACCAAGATTATACAAGGCAATGACGTATTATAAGAAAAAGGAATATGAATTAGCCAAGCAAGAAGTGCAACTGTTATTCCAGTTCTCCGACGACGATGACTTGAATGCACTGGGTCATAATATTTTAGGAATGGTATATGGTCAATTAGAGGATTTTGATCAAGCAATGAATCATCTGCATAAAGCGATTGAATTACACAGTAATTGGAATGAACCAAAATTTAATCTTGCAATGCTTCTGTATAGGTTAAATCGAATCCATGATAGTATACATATATTAACTGAGCTTCACCAATCAAATTCAAAGGATTGGGAGGTTATCTATTATTTAGGAAAAGGTCATCAAAAATTGAAGCTATATGATAAGGCTAACGAATATTTTAGGAAAACCTATGAAATTACGAAGCAGCCAGCGGTTATTATTCAAATGATAAAGTATTTTGAGAGCAATAGAAATTATCAGCAAGCGATTCATTGGTATAAGAAATGGATTAATCTTGAACCAAATACGGATGCTCTTATGGGGTTAGCAAAAAATGTTTGGCTAACGGGCAAGAAGGAAGATGGGATTGCCATCATTAAAAAGGTATTGTCTATAGACAGTGGCAATAAAGAGGCTCAATTAATTTATGCCTGGATGTTAACAGAAGGGAATGATAAAAAGGCAGCTAGCATAATCGATTCCTTTGAGGATTATCCAGAATGGGAAAACAGATTTACTGAATCTTATTTGATTGCTAATTTAGCAAGATTATATTATCTGAACAATGATGCTAAAAATGCTTCTCGTTTTTCTTCAATGCTATTAAACTCTTCTCATGCTTCGATTCAAGCTTTAGGTAACATTGTACAGGGGATGATTTATTTAGATCAAAATTTACCTGAAAAGGCACTTCATCATTTTCTTCTTTCTAAAACGGAAGCAATTCAATTTCCGTATTTGGATTTTTATTTAGGATATTGTCACTATTTGTTAGGAAATACCGAACAAGCAAAGCAAGCTTGGACAAAATTAGTTCATTAGGAAATGTAATGCAATCGGCTCTCTGCTGTGGGATAATTTGTACTTTACATCGGCTCCCTTGTCCGTTGACACTCCCAAAAGTCGCAGCTTATGCAAAGCACAAATTATGGTGATTCTAATTAGAAATTTATACTTTTACTCCTCTTAGTAAGTGAGGCAAAGGATTTTGTAAAGGATTTTGTTTATGATAAAATAAATAAAGGGTGTTGTTGAGGACAAGATAAAGGAGCAGAGTGAATGGGTGTAGATTTTCATAATTGGAAAGCAGATAAAAATAAAATGAATCAAGATGTAGTTATTGTAACTGGTGGTAGTCTGTCAGAATCATTCCTTCAAACCAATGATTGCAAGGGAAGCGTGTTAATTGGGGTGGATCGAGGTGCGGAATGGCTGCTTGATCATGACATCGTTCCTGATTATTTTATTGGTGATTTTGATTCTGCCGATGCTAACTTTCTAAATAAAATAAAAAAAGACTATGCTGATCGTATCTTTCTTTTTTCTAATGAAAAGGACGAAACAGATACGGAGTTAGGAATGAGATTAGCTATTGCACTACAACCTAAAAGCATTACCCTGTTTGGAGGAATCGGTACTCGTTTAGACCACACCATAGGAAATATCCATATTCTTTTACAAGCGGAAAAAGTAAACATTCCTGCAATATTGGTAGGGGAAAATAATCGTATTCAATTAATATTAGCCAAGCAAGTAAAGAAGGTGAAGAAAAGTAACTATCCATATGTATCCTTCATTCCTTTTACCGAACAAGTAGAGGGAATAACCATTACTGGTTTTAAATATTCGCTTAATAAAGGCATAATGCATATCGGAACCCCTTTTGGAATTAGCAACGAATTAATTGAACCTGTTGGGACTATTTCAGTGGAAAAAGGCATATTATTAATTATTGAAAGCAAAGATTGATTAGTACATAATATTATACTGTTTTTAGTACATTTTTCTGGACTTATGAATATACTGTATTAATCATCAAGGGACATCGGTCTAATTTTTTATACGAGTGATATGTCGAATTGTTTCATAAGGAGGGGTAGGGGTGAGATTTTATACGATCAAACTCCCTAAGGTTTTAGGGGGAGTCGTTAAAGCTGTTTTAAGTGTCTTTCGACAAGAAAAGTAATTTAAAAGCTTGTTATAACATAAAAAGCACCATAGGGTGCTTTTTTTATGTTAAATTATACTCGTTCAACTTTTCCTGTTCTTAAAGCTCTTGCACTAACATAAACGCGTTTTGGCTTGCCATCGACTAATATACGAACTTTTTGTACGTTAGCGCCCCATGTACGTCTTGTTTTTCGATTGGAGTGACTTACAGCATTTCCAGAATGACCTTTTTTACCAGTAACATAGCATTTGCGAGACATATGTACACCCCCTTACAGCAACGAAACAATAATATACCATTTCTTCATTTACTAAAACACATAACACTTGGTTATATTAGCATAAGTTCATTCTTTTTTCAAGTGCGATTTCCTATAGATTAAAAAAATCTATGTAAACGCGTGGTGAAAGGCACCAATTCTTTTTAACATAAAAACATCTTATGCTTTTAATATAATTTTGTTTATAGTAAAATATAATAAGCCCAGAAGGTTAATAATTTATAGGGGGTTTTACGATGACAGTAGAAATGTCAAATGAGCACGGGAAAATATATGTTACTAGTGATGTGATTACGACTGTAGCGGGTTTTGCAGCCATGGAGGTATTTGGGTTAGTTGGAATGGCATCAAGGAAAATAAAAGATGGAATAGCCGAATTATTAAGACGAGAAAATTTAAGCAAAGGAATTGAAGTACGGATAGAGGATGAAGAAGTAAGTATTGATATGTACATAATCGTTAGCTATGGCACTAAAATTTCCGAGGTAGCACACAATGTTCAACAAAAGGTGATATATACATTGGATAGCATCATTGGTGTTAAAGTATCAAAGGTAAATGTATTGGTACAAGGTGTTCGTGTTACTCAAGTTTAATAAGGAGGATTTTTTGTGAATGTTCAAAAGATAGATGGTCTACTATTTACTAAAATGATACTAGAAGGGGCAAATAATTTAAAAAATCATGTGAAGACTGTAGATGCCCTTAATGTATTTCCTGTACCAGATGGCGATACAGGAACCAATATGAATCTCTCATTAACCTCTGGTGTAAATGAATGTAAGAAAAAAAATTCAACACATATTGGAGAAGCTGCTAATGCGTTAGCAAAAGGACTATTAATGGGAGCAAGAGAAAATTCAGGGGTAATTTTGTCTCAATTATTTAGAGGGTTTTCCAAATATGTGCAATCCGTAAAGGATATTGACAGCAAGCAATTTGCAGAAGCTTTAAAGCAAGGAGTTGATACCGCATACAAAGCAGTAATGAAGCCAGTAGAAGGTACAATATTAACGGTTTCTAGAGAAGCTGCTGATGAGGCAATAAAAGTAGCTCATCATGAATCAAATATCATAAGGGTAATGGAAGCAGTTATTAAACAAGGAAGGATATCCCTTGCAAAAACACCAGATTTACTGCCGATATTAAAAGAGGTTGGTGTTGTTGATGCTGGCGGACAAGGTCTTTTGTATATTTATGAAGGTTTTTTGGCAGTACTAAAAGGAGAAGTAATTACAGACTTTGAAGCAGAGGAAATTACTTTTAAAGAGGAAAATTTAGCTGAAATGGCCCACAGAGATATACCAATACAGGCTAAATTATCAACTGAAGATATAGAATTTGGCTATTGTACAGAATTTATTATTGGACTAAAAGATGAATTTATAGATACCTTTAATGAAATGGATTTTAGAAAGGATATATCCAAATATGGAGATTCCTTATTGGTTGTAGCAGATGATGAAATAGTAAAGGTTCATATTCACTCTGACGAGCCTGGAACAGTATTGAATTTTGCAATGGAATACGGAGGCTTAAATAAAATTAAGATCGATAATATGAGAGAGCAGCATACACATTTATTGACGGATGTGGCTCCTGAAGATACATATGACGTTAAGAATAAGCATGTAGCAGAACAAGAGAAGGAAATGAAAAAGATAAAGCCTTATGGAATCATAGCGGTTGCTATGGGAGAAGGGATTAATGAAGTTTTTAAAAGTCTTGGTGTGGATTATGTCATCAGTGGTGGGCAAACAATGAATCCAAGTACAGAGGATATAATAAATGCGATAAAAGAAGTACATGCAGAAAGCTATATTATATTGCCTAATAACAGTAATATTATTTTAGCGGCAGAGCAAGCCCAAAAATTAATGGATGAGTCAATTGTTGTCATTCCATCAAAAACAATTCCACAGGGAATGTCTTCTTTGCTGGCATTTAATTCTAGCGCATCTTTAGATGATAACAAAAATAAAATGACAGAATCGCTAAAGAATGTAAGGACTGGGCAAGTAACTTACGCAGTAAGGGATTCTAAATTTGAAGAGTTAGAAATTCGAGAAGGAAACTTTTTGGGGTTAGCTGACGGGAAAATTGTTGCAACCTCTGAAGAGGTATTAGATACTGCCTATGAGCTATTAGTGAATATGCTACAGGAAGATGATGAAATATTAACGATTATATTTGGGGAAGATGTTACAGAAGAGCAGGTACAGGATTTAGAAGCTAGAGTGGAAGAACAATTCCCAGATTTAGAAATTGAAATCCATCATGGGGGACAACCATTATACTCCTTTATTTTCGCGATTGAAGATTAATTGAAAAAGAAAGTGAGGTGGCAGAATGGAAAATATTTATGTGGTGACTGATAGTACAGCAGACATACATAAGGAATTGGTAGAGGCTTTAGATATCAAGGTGGTACCATTAAAGGTTCATTTTCAGAATGAAACCTATTTAGATGGGGAAACCATTACAGCAGAAAGCTTTTATCAAAAGTTGAATGAATCAGAGGAACTACCTACAACATCACAGCCTTCTCCTATTGATTTTGTGGATACGTATGCAGAACTTGATGGCGGAAATAATGCGAAGATTCTTTCTATCCATATTTCATCTGCATTAAGTGGAACCTATCAATCAGCCGCTTTAGCCAAGTCCATGGTTGAAGAGAAGGGGATTAATGTTACTGTTATTGACTCAAAAAAAGCCTCTTATGCTATTGGTATTATTGTTGTCAGTGTTGCAAAAGCAATTCAAAATGGAGCTTCCTTTGAAGAGGCAGTACAATTAACGCATGAGCTTATTGAGAGAACACAGGTATATTTTTTGGTAGATACCTTAACCTATTTGCAAAAAGGCGGTCGGATAGGAAGAGCATCCTCCCTAATTGGTTCATTACTAAATATAAAACCTATTCTGTCTCTGAATGAAGAAGGAGAAGTATACCCTGTTGATAAAGTACGAGGACGTAATAAAGCCTTTGCTAGAGCATTGGAATTATTAAATGAACATGTAAAAGGCAAGAGCGTAATTGTAGGTATTTCTCATGCTGCAGACATAGAAACAGCAAAAAGCTTTGAACAAAAGCTGAAGGAAACCTTTGATATTCAAGATTTTGTTTTGACGGAGATTGGACCAGTAGTAGGTACCCATGTAGGCCCTGGAACAATTGCAATCATGATGCATACAGTTAAATAAAGTAGCAAACCCTCTAGCTTAAAAAGTTAGGGGGTTTTTTGCACACTTTTTCCTTGCATAATACTTGTAAATCTGAGAGAATTTTTTTGATAATAGATAATGTTTGAATGCTTGGAGGAGAGAAAATGAAATACCAATCCGTTTTTGATATAATTGGCCCTGTTATGATAGGACCATCTAGCTCTCATACTGCTGGTGCTACAAGAATTGGAAAAGCAGCCAGAAGTGTTTTTGGTAGGCAGCCAAAAAAAGCAGTGATAACCTTTTATGGGTCCTTTGCTACCACATATAAAGGACATAGCACCGATGTTGCCATTGTGGGTGGCATCTTAGATTTTGACACATACGATAATCGAATTATTGATTCTTTGGTTATTGCTAGGGATTTGCATATGGATATTCACTTTGTAACCAGTGATGTGGTTATGCAGCATCCAAATACCGCAAAAATTGTTTTAGAGGATGAAAAGGGGAAATTAGAATTAATTGGAGTTTCTGTTGGTGGAGGGAAAATTGACATTGTAGAGATAGATGGTTTTCAAATAAAGGCATCGGGGAACGCACCATTAGTATTAGTATCTCATGAGGATAGATATGGTGTTATCGCTTCTGTTTCTAATGTATTTGGCAAAAATGAAATAAATATTGCTTATATGGAGGTTGCAAGAAAGGAAAAAGGTTCACTGGCTTTAATGGTGATTGAAACGGATCAGCGTATTCCGTATCCAGTGATTCAAGAACTAGAGGATTTAGCAAGTGTAAAACGTGTATCACTATTAACAACGAAGTAGTGGGGGAAATATATCATGAAATTTCATTCTGTGAAAGAGCTGCTGGAATTAACAAAAAATGAGGGTAAAAAAATCTCCGATATCATGATAGAAATGGAAATGGAGCAATCGGAGCGGTCAAGGGAAGAAATTGTTAATCAGATGAGAAATAGTCTTCATGTAATGAAGGGTGCGATAGAAAGAGGACTTACAGAGGATATTCGTTCAAGAAGCGGTTTAACAGGTGGGGATGGAAAAAAACTAAATCAGTATTTAGAAAAAGGACAATATTTATCTGGCTCTACTATCATTGAGGCAGTAAGTAAAGCGGTTGCTACCTCGGAGGTAAATGCGGCGATGGGGACAATTGTTGCTACACCAACTGCCGGCTCTGTAGGAGTTTTACCAGGTTCCCTTTTTGCAGTAGCTGAAAAGCTGGAAGCCTCCGAGGATGACATGGTGAATGCTTTATTCACAGCAGGAGCGATTGGTCTTGTCATTGCAAATAATGCCTTTATATCAGGAGCAGCTGGAGGCTGTCAGGCTGAAATCGGCTCAGCAACAGCAATGGCGGCGGCAGCGGTAGTTGAAATGGCTGGTGGAACTCCAACTCAATCTACGGAGGCGTTAGGTATTGCTTTGAAAAATATGCTTGGTTTAACCTGTGATCCAGTGGCAGGTCTTGTAGAGGTTCCTTGTGTGAAGAGAAATGCCATGGGAGCAGCAAATGCCTTGATAGCAGCTGATATGGCTTTAGCGGGAATCACAAGTGTTATACCACCCGATGAGGTAATTGAAGCGATGTATCATATTGGCTGTTCACTACCCATTTCCTTAAAAGAAACATCATTAGGCGGCTTGGCAGCAACACCGACTGCGAAAGAGCTAGAATTAAAAATATTTGGACCAAAATGGAACAAATGAGTAGTGTAGCTATCGATCAGACAGTTACGGCAGTTAAAGGAATTGGTAAGCAGAAGGAAAAAGATTTTATAGAAATGGGTATTTATACGGTACGTGATTTACTTCGTTACTTTCCCTATCGATATGAGGATTATCAAGTAAGGGATCTTGCTGAAGCAGCACATGAAGAAAAGGTGACAGTGGAAGGTAAAGTGTATGGAGAAGCCCTTGTAAAAAGGCTATCCCAAAAAAGAAATCTGTTATCTGTCAAAGTAGGTTTAGAGCATTTCATCATAACCGCTGTTTGGTTTAATCGAATGTTTTTAAAGGATCAGCTCAAAGCAGGAAGACCTATTTTATTATCTGGGAAATGGGATAAATATCGATTACAGATTACCGTTTCGGAATCACAGTTTCTTGATACCTCTTCCCCGACGAAAAAGGACAGAATCATGCCTGTTTATTCTCTTCCGTCAGGCTTGAATCAAACCATGTATCGTAAGCTGATGACGAATGCGTTACAGCAGGTTTACGAAGGGATAGAAGAGTATCTTCCGGAGGAATTAATTAAACGCTATAAGCTATATACATTAGGGGAAGCAATCACCTCCATCCATTTTCCTAAGAATCTTAAGGATGGGAAGATGGCTAGAAGGAGATTGGTATATGATGAGCTGCTATTTTATCAGCTGCAGATACAACTCTTTAAAAGGAGTCAACGTCAGAATTGGCCAGGGATTAAACGGGATATTAACCTATACCAAATTCAAGCCTTTATTGATTCATTACCCTTTGAATTAACTCAAGCACAAATTCGTGTAGTTAAAGAGATAACGACAGCTATGAGCGAGGACCTTGCGATGAATCGTCTGCTTCAAGGAGATGTTGGTTCAGGGAAAACAGTAGTTGCTACCGTTGCTTTATATGCTAATTATCTGACAGGCTATCAAGGGGCATTGATGGTCCCTACGGAGATATTAGCGGAACAGCATTTTACATCCTTAACAGATATGCTATCCCCTTTAGGTATTGAAGTGGGATTATTGACTGGGAAATTAACAGATAGTAAACGCAAGCAGATGCTAGGACAAATACAAATGGGTTTGGTTGATGTGGTGGTAGGGACCCATGCCTTAATTCAGCAGGATGTCTTCTTTCAAAAGCTAGGTCTTGTAATTACGGATGAACAGCATCGTTTTGGTGTCGAACAAAGAGCAGTATTACGAAAAAAGACAGAGGATAAAACACCTGACGTATTATATATGACAGCTACCCCGATTCCAAGGACCTTAGCCATTACTGCATTTGGGGATATGGATGTTTCTGTAATTGATGAATACCCAAAGGGACGGAAAAAGATTGAAACCTATTGGGTGAAGTCAAAGGAATTTGCTAAGGTATTAGATTTTATCGAGAAGCAGATTCGCTTAGGAAGACAAGCCTACGTGATCTGCCCATTGATTGAGGAATCAGAAAAGCTGGATGTACAAAATGCCATAGACGTTCATGCCACCATCAGTCAGCATTTTACCCAATATAATATTGGTTTAATGCATGGCAGGCTACCAGCAAAGGAAAAGGAAGAAATCATGAGCCTTTTTAGTCAAAATAAGCTACAGGTCTTGGTTTCCACAACGGTGGTTGAAGTAGGAGTGGATATTCCCAATGCAACAGTGATGGTTATCTATGATGCGGAGCGTTTTGGGCTGGCACAGCTTCATCAATTAAGAGGAAGAGTAGGTCGTGGTCAGGAGCAATCTACCTGTATATTAGTAGCTGAGCCAAAATCAGAAATTGGGAAAGAACGAATGAGAATCATGACCGAAACCAATGATGGCTTTGAAATTGCTCGCAGAGATTTAGAGCTA
>JAENYW010000337.1 GCA_016841555.1 Tepidibacillus decaturensis | reverse complement strand
GATTGATTCCGTCGGTAGATATGGTGGGGAAGAATTTTTAATCATATTACCAGAAACAACTCTTGAAGAAGGATATAAGGTTGCAGAAAGAATTAGAAAGGAAATCATGCTGTTAGATGTTAAAGAAGGGTTAAAGGTTACGATTAGTGGAGGAATTGCAGAATATAAAGGAGAATCGGATACTGAACTATTAAAAAAAGCAGATGACCTTCTATATCAATCGAAAACAAGTGGGAGAAATAGGATTGAAAAGGGATAATTTGAAAGAATAGTATGAATCAAATATCAAATGCTATAATATAGATATCTAAATCTAAAATGTAGGTGAGAGAAATGGTTAAGAAGCCTAGAGCGGTATTTAGTACTATCTTTGTTGTTTTAGTTATAGGTTTCATTCTTTTTATTAGCAACAACCTACAATATCATGCTGTTTCCAAAAATGCCTCTCATGGTTTGCTCGACTTGACAAATCATGATTTTATTGAAGATGGGGTAGTTAAGCTAGATGGAGAGTGGGAATTTTATTGGAATCAGCTGCTAACACCCCGAGAGTTAGTGGAGAAAGATACGTTGGATAAAAATTATATAGATGTACCAATGAATTGGAGATATGATAGCATCAATCAGCAAAAGTATTCTCAATATGGGTATGCTACCTATAAATTAAACATGATGGTGGATTCAAACCAAACCTATGGACTTCGATTAAATCGGATTTATACAGCGTATAAGCTATGGGTTGATGGAGTGCTGGTAGCGGAAAGTGGACAAGTAGGCAGTAATAGTCAGGATGCAGAAGCGAAGCTGGCTTCTAAGGTTATTGTATTCCAGCCTAAAACAGACCAAGTATCCTTTGTTATACAAGTAAGTAACTATGATTATTATCGTAGTGGAATAATAGATAGTATTGAAATGGGAACACAAGAACAGATTTTGAATATTAAACAGAGCCAAGTCGCCTTCAGCTTATTCCTAGCAGGTATCTTCTTCATCATGGCGGTTTATCATATTATTTTATATTTTATCTGGAGTAAAGACGTTTCCCCATTATATTTCGGGATCTTTACCATTTTTATATTTTTACAAACCCTATTGGAAAGGGAATTATTTATTAGCTATTTATTTCCAAGTTTGAGCTTTCAGGCAGAAGAAACATTGCAAAATATTGTTATCTTTTTCATGGTAGCTTCATTTATTACCTTTGTATATTATTTCTTTGATAAGCGTATTCCAAAGGCTGTATATCGATTTATCCAAATATCTGCGATTATTGCTTCTGTTCTATCCCTGACATTACCCTTTCCTTCAATTCGTTGGATATGGCATTTATTTGAGTTCATCGCTTTTTTTGGAGGAGTATATGTATTTTATTTCTTAATAAGCATTCTTCGTCAGAAAAAAGAGAGTACAGGCATATTATTAGCGGGATATCTTATTTTTTTTATTGGAGCAGTACTTGACATGTTATCTGATTTTGACATCATTCCATTTATGAATCTACTTCCAGTCAGTATGCTTATTTTTATCATCGCTCAAACCATCATTATTGCTAATAAATTTTCTATGGCATTTTTAGAAGTAGAGGTTTTATCTAACGTGCTGTATGAAAAAAACCTTTATTTACAGGATGCTTATAAGGAAGTGGAGCAAAAAGTAAAGGATAGAACAGAGTCACTACGAGAAAGTGAAGAAAAATATCGTAATTTAGCGAATGCAACCTTTGAAGGGATAGTTATCCATGATAAACAGATTATTTTAGAGGTAAATCAAAGAACAGCAAGCATGCTTGGTTACGAAATGGATGAGATGGTTGGCAAATCAATTTTTTATTTTTTCGAGGCTTCAGATCATGAGGATATTAGAGAAAGAGCAAATAGCATTAATGAAACATTTAATGAATCAAAATTAATAAAAAAAGATAAAAGCTTATTAGATGTAGAAATATTGGCTAGAGGGTTTTCCTATAAAGGAAATTCAGTAAAGGTTGTTGCTATTCGTGATATATCAGAACGTATAAGAGTAGAAGAAGAGCTAAGAAATGCAAAGCAAGAGCTTGAGAAGGCAAATGCTGAATTAACAAGAGAAAAAAAACTGCTGGAAAAAATGGCAGTTACCGATGAATTAACGGGAATTCATAACCATCGATATATTATAAAAAAATTAACAGAAGAGATTAATCGTTCGAATCGATATCATCAGTGTCTATCAGTGATTATGTTTGATATCGACTATTTTAAAAAGGTAAATGATACTTATGGTCACCAGGTAGGAGATGAAGTATTACGAAGTGTTAGCCAAATTATGACAGATAACTTAAGGATGAATGATTCGATAGGAAGGTATGGTGGGGAAGAATTTTTAATTATTCTACCAGCATCGAAGCTT
>JAENYW010000336.1 GCA_016841555.1 Tepidibacillus decaturensis | reverse complement strand
AGTTTATTTAACTGATCCAAGTAATCTTTCATTTTCTCTCCTCCACTTTTATATATATAAGATTTCACTAATAACTCTTGCTTTTAATTCTAATAACTCCTATGAACCTTCACATGTATTATATTTCATAAGCCAATTCTTGTAAAATAGTATTCAATAACAGCTGCTTTTAACCCTAATTGGGCTGCTAAAATTTCTGCAACATAACCGCTAGGACCGACGCCTAAAAATGCTACATCAAAAAACGTTTCCTTCAGTCATTATATCGTCCCTTTCCATTACATTGATAAATTTAACAAGTCATTTACGAGTAATTCCAGAAATCAATTTTTAGGGTTGCGAAAAATATAAATACAGCATAAAATAGACGTTGTATAGTTTTATATTTCGTATAAAAATAAACTTTGTCTAGGTGGTGTTTCCATATGGGAAGGGAAAAGATTTTTTTAAGTTGGCAAGAAGCCTTTCATGCTAGAGTTAATTCGGTTGGAGGTAAAGGCTGGAATCTAGCACGTCTGGAACGTTACGGTTTTAAGATTCCCAAAGGTGGAATTCTCACTACTCAAGCTTATCAAGAATTTATTGCTGATAATGAGCTTAGGGAGATAACAATGGAAATATCCGATTTAATCACCATTGACAATCTGGATGAAAAAGAAATCCAGGAAAAACTTCGTTTTCTTCAAAAGCAAATGAATGACGCTATCCTATCTCCACGAATAAAAGAGGAGATATACTATCAATTAGAACAAACCGCTATTCTTAATAAACCTGTTGCAGTCAGATCTTCTGCTTCTGCCGAGGATTCAGTGCAAGCATCCTTCGCCGGAATCCATGAATCCTACTTAAATGTACAGGGATTAGAAAATATTTTAACCGCTGTTAAGAGTTGCTATGCCTCCCTTTGGACAACCCAGGCAATTGCTTACCGCAGGAAAATGAATATTAGTGATAATGATGTTTTACCTGCGATTGTTATTTTGGAAATGGTGGAAGCTAAGGCCGCAGGAATAGCTTTTACCTGTGATCCCAAGACTGGTCGGGAGGACCTTTTAGTAATCAATGCCAACTTCGGTTTGGGTGAAAGTGTTGTTGGCGGCATGGTTGAACCCGATGAATACTACTTGGAGCAGAAATACCTATTATTGCCAAAAATCACTCACAAAGAAACCGGACGTAAACAAGGAATGACAATTACCAAAGCAGGCGGTGGTACTCAATTTATAAAAGATCCTAATATAATGACAAAACAGGTTTTAGATGAAAAAACGATCATACATTTAGGTTTGACTATCCAAAGAGTTTTCATGAGTTTAGGCAAGGGAGAACAACACCAGGATATTGAATGGGTATATGACGGTCGAAATATCATTTTAGTTCAGGCAAGACCGGTGACTGTATTGCCCCGCTACACCTTTGATGAGCTAAAAAATCAGCCTGACATCTGGTCAAATGGGAATTATAGAGATGCGTTTCCAATGGTTCTTTCTACTTTAGGCTGGTACCCTGATATGCTCAATCAAGTAATGGCTGCCCCTTTTAAAGCAGCCGGTTACTCTGTGCCTAAAGGTTTAAATTATTCCAAGTTGTTTCATGGCAGGGCATACCTAAATTTAGCAGCTTTGCAATGGAGTTCGTACGATTCTATTGGTACATCACCAGAGGAAACAAATACCAGCTTTGGCGGACATCAGACGGAAATAAATATTGCTGAAAAAAATACCTCTGGTAAAGAAAGAAAGTGGAGAAAAAATTATGGTATGGTAAAAGTAGGTCTCGCAATATTAAAAACGACTAGGAAAGCAAATAAGGATTTTGACATGGTCTCTAACTTCACCAGGAGTGTGTTAAAGCAGGACTTCCAAACGATGTCAGATAGAGAATTGCTAAATACAGCTATGGAAATTATTTTAAAAATCAATCCCTTTCTTCAAACCTTTTCGCTTTTAACTGCTTCGTCAAGCTATTCCAATACGATGGTGGTAAACGTATCGGAAAGACTATTTCCAGGTAAAGGAATATCCGTAGCAAATGCTTTACTTACGGGAATAGGAGACATAACTAGTGCTCAGCATGGTTACCGCTTGGTGGAAATGGCCGAACTAGCTCGCCTTGATACTTCAGCCCAAAAATATTTTTCGAATGAACCTTTTAATCCCTCTCTATGGGAGAAGGAATTGCCAGATAATTCTCTGTTTAAAAAGAAATTTAGTGAATTTTTATCAGATTACGGACACAGGGGAGTTTATGAAGTTGATATTATAAATCCCCGCTGGCGAGAAAACCCTTCTTATCTTTTAGATATTATCAGAAGCACAATTGACACCGCTGATCTAGCTAAAATTAAAGCCTGGCAGCAGAAAAAAAGAGAAAATGCCCAACAACAATTAAACAAAACTCCTTTTTTTCAGCGTGTGAAAGTGGAATACTGGGTAA
>JAENYW010000004.1 GCA_016841555.1 Tepidibacillus decaturensis | reverse complement strand
GGATGGGACTGATCAATTCCAGAGTCGATAACTCCTACTTTTATCCCAGCACCCGCATTTTCCTGACCACCAAGAGCAGACCAAATTTGATTTGCATTAATTAAAGAGGTACTATCACTCATCGCCATATGATATGTAGCGCTATAACCTGTACTTAAAACTCCAGGTCCTCTGCTTATTTCCTTCAATGAAGCCCCGTTAAGCTTTAAACCAAGACCATTATAGGTTACAGCATATTCGGTTATAATCTCCACTTGAGGAAGCTGCTTTGCCAACCATTTTTTGTAGTTTTCCCGCTGGGCTTCAAGTCTCTTCCCATACTTTTTAGCCGCTGGAGAGTTCAAGTTTAATTTTTTCCCTTTAGACGGCTTCGTTGCTTCAAATCCCTTAATCGAACCATCATAAGATGCGATCGACTCATCACCAAATTGGACATAAGCATAATCACCATTCTGTTCTTCTGATATTACCTGATCATCAGTCTTAACCATTGCTTGAGCTGGTATGATTACAGTAAATAGTAGGAATAGGGTTAATAAAACCCCTGTAATTCTACTGTAGCTTCTACTAAAATTCAAAATACATTCCTCCTTAAAATTGTTTATAATGAATTGCATAATTATACATTTCTATATAAAGGGAATAATTCCTTCAACAAATCATAAGATATTCTGAATATTTAGAAATTTAGTTAAAATTTTTGAATACGAAAATTATCTGTCAATACAATCCAGTTTTGTGGAAATGGGTTTCCCAACACCCAATAGCTTACGCCCCGTAAATTAAGCTCTTTTACCAAGTCGTACTTTGCCTGTACACTGCGAGCATCTTCAAACCACACAATATGTTCTTTACCCTGTTGATCAAAATAGGTATAAAATGGCGATTGTGCTTTTTGATCAAATTGAATAGCCACCCCATATTGAGCAGCTCGTTGCACAGCAGCTTGGGGGCTTATCGTTTGAGCCCATTTACCGCCTTCTACATAAGGAAGGGTCCAATCATACCCATATAAAGGCATCCCCATCATTATTTTTTGACTAGGGATTTCTGTTAAAGCATATTGAATAACCTTTCGAACTTCACTAATTGGTGCAACTGCCATCGGTGGGCCACCTGACCAACCCCATTCATAGGTCATAATAACAACAAAATCAACTATTACCCCATGAGCAGCATAATCATGGGCTTCATATAACAATCCTTTTTGTTCGCGAGAATACTTAGGGGCAACTGCAGTTGACACGGTATGCCCAAGTGGTCGAAGTCGATTCACTGTACGACGTAAAAACTCATTATAATTCTCTCTATCCTGTGGATACAAATACTCAAAATCAATATTTAACCCTGTATATCCCTTGTTTTGCATGATTTGCACGATATTATCTAACAATTTATCCTGAATTTCCGTATCAATAAAGATTTCATGAGCTAAATCTGAACTAAATTTACCTTCTTTAAAATTAGTAAGTACCATTAATGGAGCAATGTTATTCGTTCTTGCAACATTCAGTAATTCTGTATCAGAAATAATTTGTACTGTCCCATCAGATTTTACTTGATAACTAAATGGACTAATATAGGTTAAATACTCACCTATTTCCTTTACTATTTGTTGACCTGTTTGAGCAAATGTTGTAATGTATGCATTTACATCAATAAGCGGTTTAGCCTTTTCAGGAATGATCAATCGTTGGCCCGGGTATATTTTTGATGGATCGCCAATTTGATTAACTCGGACAATTTCTTGGATTGGTACACCGTATTTTATTGAAATAGACCAAAGCGTTTCGCCAGCTTTTACAATATGAAAATCGGATGGAATCTTTAAACGTTGCCCTGGATAAATTAACGCTGGATTTTCAATCTTATTTTCATTAATGATAGATTCAATCGTGACTCCATATCTTTGAGCAATCAACCATAATGTTTCTCCATGTTGAATAATATGATAACGAGCAGCTTCTGGTATAACTATTGCCTCTCCTATGACTAATTGATTCGGATTGGCTATTTGGTTTGCTACAATTATTTGATTCATGTCTACTCTATACCTTTGTGAAATTCCCCATAAAGTATCACCTGACTGTACCACATGAATAACCATTTTAGTCCTCCTCCTTGAAAAAAGTCCTTTTATAAACTTATTTCCAAGGAGAGATTATTATTCTAATTTAAAATCAAAACAATAAAACAAAAAGAACCCCACAGCGAGGTTCTTTTTTGTCATCTAGTATCCGTTTTATTGTTAGTTTTTAACAGGAATAAGAAGTTGTTGTCCTACAAGAATCAAATGTGGATTCTTTAAGTTGTTATATTTAGCAAGTTCTTTCCAATCCATTCCGTATTTTTTCGCAATTTTCCAAAGTACATCCCCAGATTTAACAACATAAACCTGATCCTTTACTTGCTCCGTTTTCTTTTCTTCTATTTGTGGTTGTTCTGTAGGTGGTACTGTAGTACTAGATTGTCCTGCAACATCAATAATACGATCTTCTACTTTAGGAGATACTGTTCCTAATTTTGTCAAATAGTCAGTAAAGACTTCATAATCAACAAAATATAATTCTGTCATTTTTTCTGCATTTTTAGCATCTTTAAACATCGAATAAAAATCTCCACCGTCTGCCATGAAATTATTAGTGGCAACGACGTAATTTGCATTTGTATCAATTGGCTGATAGTCAATTCCTTGCTTAACTACTACGCTAACAATACGTTCCCCAGCAGGCTTAGAAGAATCATATTTAAATTTCAATCCAGCAACATGAGGGAATTTCCCTTGTTTCTTTTCCACCTCAGAAACACCATTTTCTAATGCAGCAATAATTTGTTCACCTGTCAATTCGAGTGTAACCAATGTATTGCCAAATGGCATTGTAGTTAATACTTCACCTAAAGTAATTTCTCCAGCATCAATGGAAGCACGGATTCCACCACCATTAGTAATTGCTATTTGTGCGTCAACAAGTCCTGCTGCTTTATCCAGCATTCCATCTGCAATTAAGTTACCAAGATTGGTCTCTCCACCGCGAACATGTTCCCTTTCCCCGTCTAGGGCAACAGCAGAATTCCCGACAACAGTACTTTTCATCTCTTCGATAGGTGCAGCCAGTTCATCAGTAAGAGCTTTAGTTTCTGTATCTTCGGCTACCAAATAATTACCGTCTGCATCTTTTGCGTTCGTTTCTAACAGCTTACTATCTATTGCAGTTACGACACCGTCACCATCAAAGGTAATATCAGCACGACCAAAGAACTTACCCCATTCGTTTGCTTGTACGATATAGGTTACAGAATTCTCGTGATCTACTTTAACGGCTTGATCTAATTTGGTATGAGAGTGCCCACCAACAATCAAGTCAATGCTCTCAACCGCAGCTGCCAATTTTTCATCATCATCAAAGCCAAGATGTGACAAAGCGATGATTTTGTTGATGCCTTTTTCTTCAAGCTGCTTTACAGTCTCTTGAGCGGAAGTAATATAATCATTAAATTTTATATTTTCCCCTGGGCTTGAAATAAATTCAGTCTCAGGGGTAGTAAGTCCAAGAATACCTACCTTTTCCCCGTTTACTTCCATTATTACCGCTGGGAAGACCTTCCCAGAAAAATCATCTAGATTTTCCCCAATAGCAGCATTTGCTAATCCATCAAATCTACTTTCTGCAGAAAAATCTAAATTTGCACTAATAACAGGAAACTCAGTACCCTTGACAAAGTTAGCTAACCCTTGAGGCCCCTTGTCAAATTCGTGATTACCAATTGTCATCGCTTGATAACCAAGATGATTCATAACCTTCTGCCCACCAAGACCTTCATACTTGGTAAAGAATAAGGTTCCAGAGAATATGTCACCTGCATCAAGCAAGAGAGAATTCTCAGCATTTGCACGCTCCTATTTAATTAAGGTAGCTAACCGCGCTGCGTTTTCCAAATGTGCATGGATATCATTGGTATGTAAGACAGTCAATTTCCACTCACTTGCTTCCTGGGCAGAAGCAAAAGATAATACCTTAAAAATAAGTGCTAGAGCAAGTAATACACTAAATAATCGTTTCAAATCAACCACTCCTTCATTTTTCCTAAGAATATTGTACAAAATTAGATCATTAAACACATTATACTTCTATATTTTTGCTGTAAATTCTGTTAAGCCATTGTAAACATATCTCTACAGCCCTAATATCTATTCGATGTTATAACAAACAATTCCTTCATACATTTAATTTTTCGTATAATTTTCTCTAAAAAGTTATAAAAAAACAACTCACACATTTTACGTTGTGAGTTGTTTTTTTATATATTTCATTTATTCAATGATTAATGAAGCTATTTCCCTATTTACATTTTTTTAACTTAGCAAGTCAAATTCCTTCTTAATTCTATTATTAAACCGTTTGAATTCATTTTTCTTTTATAGCCCACTTAGTTTTGATTTACAACTTCAAAGATAATATGTTTTGGTGGATTTCTATCACTTTTAGTAGTTTTAATTCCTTTTTTCGCTTTGAAAAACACTCTAAAATATTCTTCTGATTTGTTTTGTTTATCGAAAGAATATGGTCAATACAGCCGTCAAGAAAGATTGCTCATTCTTTCCAGCTCCAATCTTTTAGTTTTAAAAAAAATATCATACATATTATGGTTTTTTAAGGGATTTTATATATAGAAAATCTTATTTTATAATATTTAACATAAAGAGGTTTCCAAAAAGCTATTCCTTAAGATGGCTTTTTAAATTTTTCTTTATATAGCTGGTGATCTGCAGCTATTAACGTTTGCGATACTTTATCGTAGTCGCTAAACGAAACGATACTTGTACTTATCCCAGCTGTCTTTTCATAAGCGGAAACATAGTCTCTAAATGATTTCTTTATAGCTTCCAGATTCTGAGTCAAATCAATTTTTCGCCCATAATAGATAATCGCAAATTCATCTCCTCCCCAACGACTAATAATGTTTTTACCAAATCCAAAGGTATTTTTTAAAAGGACGGATAGCTCTTTGAGCACTTCATCACCAACATAGTGTCCATGTTTATCATTCACTTTTTTAAAATTGTCAAGGTCGAGAAGAGCGAGTTGGATTTGCTCATTACTGTTTCTTTCGGCTTCTTCCATTGCTCTGTTAAATACTCTTCGATTATACAGGCCAGTCAATTCATCAAAGTTCGCAAAAACATCCAACCTCTGGTTCACCCTTTCATACTCTTTGGCAAACCGCAAAATGATAAGGAACGACGCCAATAATAACAATGGGATTTGAATCATCCGGTCAATAAACTGGGTACGATCTGAAAAGACAGCTATCATCTCTGGTCGATAATATTCTAAAGCATGCATCGCCATAAATACAAGAATCAGCATAACAACCAAAAAGAGTCGTCTCCAACCATTGAAAAGATAGGTTGTCGCTATCAAAAGCAGAAAAGTATATCCCATGGCATTATTATTGCTTCCACCTGAATCAACAAAAGCAAATGGTAGGAAAATACAAACTAAAAATAAAAACACCCCAAACATTATATGAAATGTGTATTTTTTGTTGTTGGAAAATATATAAGCAATGACAGTTATGAAAAATAGTACAATCCATTTCAGGTTGATGAAAAAGGGGAAGGAAGAAATATAATTACCAATGATACTGATAATCGATAGACTTGCTCCTACAAGTAATATTGCTCTGTACAACAGTAGTTGAATGTTTGATTGATTCATCTTTTCCTCCCTATTAAATGTATAGCTAATTCTAGATTATCATCATTTACTTAAACTACACAAGTCTTTTTCTTTTTAATCATCTGTAAAAAAATATACAATACTATTATCTATCAAAGTATAGCATCAATATTCTTTATCGCTTTATATTAGGTCTTACGAACAATAGACAAAAGCAGAAATTTTTTTAGGATAAACAACCCATACAAAATAAGACCATAGACAGATACTAAATAATTATTCATTATCTTACAATAAATATAAGTTCTTATACTACAATTTGAAGGGAGAATGGTTTTATGAAGAGGTTTTATATTTTCTTATTTGTTTTTGTATTAATCCTATCAAACACTATTGCAGTTCAAGCTAGTCCATCACCAAAAATTTCACAAAGCAACTTGTATGTATCAGCTGAACAAGTTAAAGTAGGTGAAACAATTACCTTGACTGCAAAAACCCTAAAGAAAGGTTCAAATTATACCGAAGAATGGGATGGGGCTCTCCTTTCAAAAAGTTATTTAGACGAATCAACAGGTAACTATATCTCTGAGGCAACATTTACTCCAAATCAAACTGGAACTTATACAATAACTTACACAGCTAAGATGTATGCTGGTAAAAGTAAAACAGAATTTATAAGTAACGCCTCTATAACGGTAGCAGTAATTTCTGACGTTAAAGAAGTTATAGGACTTGAGGTGAGAGATATTACCGCCAACCCTAATATTGCAGCCGATGGAACGATAAAAGGGTATTACGTACTAGGTAAACTATATGTTCTCATGAATGATAATACTTCTATTTCCTATGGGACTGTAGGCTATTACTTCTTACCTAATGAAGAATTTAGAGAAGTTAACATCACTGTTAATATTAATGATATGAAATATACATTCCCTGTAACAATCTCAATTAACTAGTAATTCGTTCATTAAACGGAACTATAAGAATTTGATAGAGAAGATAATAAGCAAAAAAACTCAGACATCAGAGAGATGATTCTCTCTGGGTCTTTTTTATTCTCATAATCCCCAATTACCTATTTCTGTTCTATCAACATGCTATCTTAACGTTGTTATGCTAGAGTGAAAATAATAATATAGGCACATCTCCCTAAACATATCCATATGATAATATCATAAAACTATGAAAGGGAGCAGAAATATGTACACTAATCCAAAAACATATCCATATCCTTATTACGTTAATCCAATGTATAACACAGCCTATGTTAATTATCATCAAAAAAACTATCCATACCCTTACTATGCTAATATCTCCATGTATCACTCAGATTTATGGAACCAGTTTCCTAATAACTATCTTTCCTATGCAGAGCAACCTAAGACTGGTACTCCAATTATATTGAAGGATTATGGACCGAAACCGTTTGTCGTTAATATCGAAGAGGCTACTAAACAAAATAATAATTTTCGTATTGCTTTATGGACAGGAAGCTATCTACAATTAACTTTGATGAGTATCAATGTTGGCGAAGATATAGGTTTGGAAATCCATACAAATCTTGATCAATTCATACGTATTGAAGAAGGTCAAGGGCTTGTAAAAATGGGTGATAGAAAAGATAGCTTGGACTTTGAAAGAAAAGTTTATGATGATTTTGCGATTATCATACCTGCTGGTAAATGGCACAATTTAATTAATACAGGCAATACTCCACTAAAACTATATTCTATCTATGCACCACCTCAGCACCCATTTGGCACGATTCATAAAACCAAAAAAGATGCGGAAGAAAACCACGGACAATAATATAAAAAGAAAATCAAAAAAAATGGAAAACCAGCTTTCTATGATATCACATCATCATTGAAAGCTGGTTTTAATAATGGGGGAAAAATCCTTTCAATACCATCGCTAAATTAATTGTCCAAATCTACGGAGTATGAACTTCGAGCCCTCATCTTTTTAATCGTCTGGTAGTCCCAAAATCAAAAACAGATTAAAGATATTTTCATTACAAATAAACATATTGAAATACTACTGGTTCTACCCTCTGTGGCATCAGAAAGATCTCCTCTCTTGAATATTAGATTAATTAGCGATTAATCCTCATTATCATATTGTCCTAATTCTGAACTAAATCGGAACCAGTCTTCGTTCCAATAATCTGTTACTAAGCAAAAATATTATTTTGTGTAACCCCCCCCTAGAACTAAATGGGACTTGGTCTTAGCACATAATTGATGAAGTCATACTAATCTAATATTTATTCGTAATAACGCCTAACGATGCAGCCTTAATAAAGGATAGGTCTCGAAGACTTTTTAAACTTACCGTATCCTCTGTAACTACAACGCCCCAAACTCTAAAGTCTTCCTTATTTATTTCATTGTCATCACCTGCAACGTTTTGAAATACTCGTTCAAACTCATATTTGAATCTCGTATCATATTCCATACCATATTTCAAAGCCGAAATAAAACGTTGTTCTGGTTGTTCAATGGGTGTCCCATTAGGATCATATGCTTTAATTCCATAGGCAGTCCATTCGGAACGTAGTCCGGGCGGGGAGTTTACTGTCTGAGTAGTCCCATCAACATGTCGCTGCTCTACTATACGGGCTTTCTTAGCCTCTTTTTCCTGTTCATTTAGGTCATCCACCCAATACCACGAAAGTGTTACGTTCTGGGGAAGCATATTATTTACTTCTTCCATACTGTAATCTTTATCAAATGACAATGCCATCTCTATTACCTTATTAGAATCAATATTATCAAGCAGTTGCAAATCATTCTTGTAATCCGGATAATCAAGGAATGGATAGAAGAATATCATTTCTCTCTGACCTAGTTCATTATACCTTTGTAGTTCCAATGCTTCTGCATCCCAGCTTTGTCCTAGGATTAATGGTGACTCAGTACCAATACAATTATCTTTAAAAAGACCATAGCTATATTCATTTTCACCCGTATATACTACCTTGCCCTCAATAATCTTAAAAGTTGTATATTCAGTTTTCCCACTTAAAATACCCTGATATCTACTAGATTTACCAATATACTTGTTAGGTGCTGAAATTTGATTAAATTCGTGAGTTGCAATTTGTACTGGTTGCGACATTTTATCCACTATAGCTCGGTTGAGGATAGATCCACCAATCAATACTACTCCAAAAACTAAGAGACTAATAACGATATTTCTAAAAATAGAATGCCATTTAGCTTTTCTCAAAGCCCTCTTTAATTTTGATTTTTTAAAGTCACTAAACAAATTATCCAGTTCCTTTTCATCATTTATCTCTTCTTGTTTATTTTTTATATCGGTCAAGATAATCCCTCCAATATTTTTTTCAATTTATTTCGTGCTCTGTATAGATAAATCTTCAAGTTGGACTCACTAATCTCCAAAATATCTGCAATATCTTTATAAGGCAAGTCAATAAAATATTTTAAAACAAGTAAATTTTTATAGGAAGGTTTTAATAAATCCAAAGCTTTGTAGATTTCATTATTGCATTCTTTACTTACCATTTCATCCTCTGCACTTTCCGTAAAAAGCTCCATATTAGGTAAGGCATCAATGTACTTGATGCTTCGTTTCTTTTTACTGTATAGATTATAATAACTATTAATAGCAACCTTAAAAAGCCAGGCACGAACTTTATCATGATGTATTGCATCGATATTCTTTAGTGCTTTATATAAAGTCTCTTGGACAATATCTTCAGCATCTTCTTTAGATGCACCCATTTTCAATAGGTATTTAAAAATTACTTTGACTTCCTCTAAAAGGAGTTGTTCTAAGGTTTCATTTTCCATAATCCACCACCTTCATACAACATTCTACGCTGGCCAGCTACTGCAAGTTAAACAACTCACATTTATATAACAACGAGACTTTAAAAAAGTATACACTTATAGTTAATTTTTTTTATTTTTCTTATTCCAATGTTTTCTATTAAACAATATTTGGCACAGTCAACCACTTGGTGCTGCGCTAAATATAATTAAACGACGTATATATTTTTTCGTGTAGTTATTCCTTTGTGTAAAGAGACAACCCTCATTAAAAAAATCCCCCCAAATTTATCAATTTGAGGGAACATAAAAAACCTTCTAAACCCACTCTATCAACACGACTTCTCAACGTGTGTTTTGGTGGGAGATGATAATAATGCGCGAAATATTTATTATGCGTAAAGATGTACCCCTCTGGTATAGGAGCCGTGATGATAAGTGGATTTTTTCACATTTCCTCAACTATGGGAAATAGTAATTGAATTTCAAAATCCTTTCCATACTCAGACTCAACTTCTATTTCAATATGTAATTCATCACATAATTTCTTTATAAGATACAGTCCTATACCCGTGGACTGGCTTCGATTAGAATTATCTCCTGTAAATCCTTTATCAAAGATGAAAGGAAGATCAGAAGCCAACACCCCAATTCCATTATCAGAAATTCTTAAATAATACCGATTCTTTATACTATCAACACCAGTTTTTAACCAAATAAAACTCTGTATTTCTTCATTAGAGTATTTCACAGCATTGACGAATATTTGTGTAAAAATGAACTGAAGCGCCTTCTTATCTGACACAATTGCAATATCTTCTATTTGAGAATTAACTATAATATTTTTTTCATCTAGTAATGCATGGAGGGCAAGTAGCACATCATCAAAGCAGAGATTCAACGAGAATCTCTCTAAACGATAGTCAACATGCGATGCCTGTAATCTTGCATAAAATAGTATCTGTTCAACATCATCATTGATGTTAATTCTTGCATGCTCAACTCTTTGATACACTAGCTTGGACATTTCTTCTTTACGATTTTCCAAAACTAACGTTACCAAAGAAATAGGTGTCTTTATCTCATGAACCCAACTTTCAATAAACTCTTCATAATCTATCGATTGCAGCTTAGCATCATTTAATTGATCATTTAACATCCGCAATTTATTTGCTAGATAATTCACTTTTTCCTTGTGTAATGCACCAATAGATTCTATCAACCGACTTTCACGCTCCTGTGAGGGTTCTCGAAGGAAATCATAGAAGGCTTTCTCTCCATTTAACTTTTTCTTCCGAACAAATAGCATACCAATTACAAAGCTAGTTACAGAAAAAATAACCATGATTCCCACCAGGACTTGAAATGTTTCCGGATACGCTAACCAAGCCAGAAAAATAAAAAAAGTATCACTTATACAAAGAAGTAATATCCATGGACGTGATTCCTTTAGAATATTAAGCCAATCCCTTGGCTTCATTCACAGTCACCTCCAATTAATTGATAACCAATTCCTCTGACGGTCTTGATTCGATTAGACATTCCTACCTCATCAAGAGTCTTACGTAATCTGGTCATATTTACTTGTAATATGTTCTCGTCAACATAGTCACAGCTTCCCCACAGCAGACTAAAAAGTTCCTCTTTTTTTACTACTAAAGGAGAAGCTTTTAACAAGGCTTTCATAATAATTCCTTCATTCTCTGATAATGAAATAGAGTCCTTCCCAATATATAATACATTTGCATTCTGATCTAACTGAAAATCTCCAGCATCTAACAGAACACGCATATTTGCATAGAGATGAATTAGCTTTTGAATTCTTGCAATCAGACGCTTAGGGTGAAAGGGTTTCGTTAAGTAATCATCTGCACCTAAATCAAATGCATGCAGTTCATCATGAAGTTTATTACGTGAAGTCAGCACTAAAATAGGGCCTAATCCACTAGCTTTAAGGGCTCGACAAATGTCGAATCCAGAAAGCTTGGGCAAATTCAAATCCAATATAATTAAAGAAGGAGAAGCTGACGCAATATCTTCCAAAGCAGTATCAAAAGAAGAGATACACTCAACAGAGTATCCCTCTTTCTCTAATATGCTTTGTATCTCTGCACGTAGAAAGACGTCGTCTTCCACAATGACTATCTTTTCCACGTCTTCACCCCCTATTGAATCTTCTGTAATATCTTGATTTCTTCATCACTCTTCCGCTGGATCATCCATATATAGATAATCTCAAAAATGATAAAGACAATAAGTGCAATTCCTGTCGTCAAAATAATTGTACTAATTTTTAAGTTGGATGTCGTAGGAATTACCAGGAAAGATCCTAACATGGACCAAATACCAAATATAGAACTAATCAATGCAATCGAAATCACCAAAACAAAATACCACCATATTTGTATCCTTGCTGACCAATATAATGATTTCACACTAGCCCCTAGCATAGATAATGTGAAATACCTATGCCTTGTACTTCTTTGCTGCATTAGAAACTTCAGTCCTAACACTGTGTTTGCAATGATAAGAAACATCATACCTAAATAAAGTGTCGTATAACCTCCTGCAACCATATAAAATAACTGCCTTCCCATGCTGGTAAGATAGCTTTCATATTTTAAAGCAGATAAACTAAGTAGTCCATCTACCTGATGCATTGCTTGCATCAGACCTTTTTTGCGAACAAAATTAGAATCTAGAAGCATATTCCAGAGTACTGATTCTTCCGAACTCTCAATCAACGCATTATACATATCATCGGGTACAATCAATCCATATGAAATAGTGATGGCTCGATCTGCAACAAGGTTGCTTGTATATAGAGTAGAAATCAATCTATATTGTTCTTCATTGATTACAATTGTCGGATAGGACTTCAATACCTTTCTCAATAAATCATGAAAGAATGAAAATCGCTCATTCGAATACATTGCCACTTCATGGGCTCCTAATACAATAGGAGATTTATTGGTAGACTTAAGCAGTGTATTATAACTAGAAAGAGAAATTAAATAAGGAGTACTCTGATAGGATAAATCCCTTAGTAGATTTTCTTTTTCCTTTGAATCTTTTTCTTCAGAAACTGATTCTTCTAATTTTTCCCATGAAAAAGTGTTTGTGGCAGTATTTTTAGGCATTTCTGCATAAGAAGACTGAAAATGATGTAGTTTCATAGGATAATAATCCTTTACATAAGGTTTCAATTTATCAGATGTTAGTACAGAAACAATCTCTTTTTCTGATCCTTCAAATGTAAAATCTACGGTTCTGTCAGATACTGCACCTAACGTTATAGAAATACCATAAGCAAAACAAACCATTGCCACAAGAATTAACAGTGATGATATTGCTAGAGAGCTCCATTGATGCAAAACATTCTCTTGTAGTTGTCTTCCTGTAAATGTAAGTAATCCGGTAGAGTTACTACTTTTATATTTTAGCCATCTTCCAATTAAACTACTCAATCCACGAAATAGCAAAAAAGTTCCACTAATGCCTACGAACAATATTAATGTAAACATCCGATAATCAAGATTTCGCAAAAATAATATTGCTAATATATAAGCTGCACTTAGTAAAACTGCTCCAAGCAGCAAACTAAGCCAGCCCCATGCGGATGAAAGAATTCTTTGCTCTTTTCCCTTCTGTTCATTTAGCAAATCTACAGGTTCCTTCTTGCTCATTCTCAAGCTAAGAATAAAGACGGCTAATATTTGCACGATAATGAAACCAAATACCGTTAATCCTAATCCCTCCCATGAGATACGTAAACGATGACCAATAATGCCCATTCCAATGAGTTTAGAGGTAACCAGACTAATTAATTCTGTAAAAAATAAGGAAACTGGAATGCCAATGAACAAAGCCACTAAACCATTCCACAATGTTTCACCCATAATCATTGCGAACAATTTCTTTCGTTCCATCCCCATCATTAAATATATTCCAAATTCATGGCTACGATGTTGTAATTGATATCTGTTCGCAAAATAGACCAGGAAAAATACGAAGAAAAGCGAGACGGCATAGAGCACTGGAATCATTAACAAAAGTTTTGCTACTGCATCACTCTCAATCGTCTTTAGATACACCATAACATCCTGTTCACCAAGAGAAAGGATGACATAAAAAGCAATAATAGAAATAGCCAGCGAAGCAAAATAAACCCCATTTTCTTTTCGTACCTTACGACTATTTCGTTTAATGAATTCAAAGAACATTGATGCTGCCTCCTCCCAACTGCGCAATAACAGTTAAGATGCGTTCATAGAAGGAATTCCGAGACTCTCCAGGCACTTTCTTTCGAAGCTCATGAAAAATCACACCGTCTTGAATAAATAAGATTCTTGAGCAAAAGCTTGCTGCATTGGCATCGTGAGTTACCATCAAAATCGTGGTCCCATCTGTCTCATTGATAGAAGATAGTTTTTCCATCAAAATTTTTGCGTTTTTCGTATCCAAGGCACCAGTTGGCTCATCTGCTAATACAATGCTTGGATTGGAAATTAATGCTCTTGCTGCTGCAGCTCGCTGCTTCTGACCTCCTGACATTTGAGAAGGAAATTTATTTAACACCTCATCAATATCAAATTGCTTAGCTAATTTTTGAATTAGTTCCTCTGCCTTTTTGGGATTCACGCCATGTATGGACAACGGCAAAAGGATATTTTCTCTAGCAGTTAGGTTATCTAACAGCTCAAACTCTTGAAACAAATATCCAATTTTACTTCCTCGATATTTTGCTAGATGGGATCCTCTAAATGAAGAAATATTCTGTCCTTCCAACAAGACTTTTCCAGATGTTGGCTTAAGCATCGTTGCAATGCAATTAAGCAAAGTTGTCTTGCCTGATCCGCTTGAACCCATGATTCCAAGAAACTCTCCTGGAAGGACATCAAAAGTTATTCCATTTAATGCAGCTGTTTCATTTTGTCCCTCACCGTATAACTTATGTACTTCCTGAACTTGAAGCAGCTTATCTGAAATTTTCATATCATATCATCCCTTACCTTTCTATCTTGATAAGTATCATATAATAAATACTAACCAATTAATACTTACAGTTGTTGTAAGGTTTCTAAAAAGAAAAACTCCATAAATACTGACAAAATAGAATTGTCCGTATCTATGGAGAGTAAACTTCCAGCCATGTAAGCCAATACTAAAACTGTTATTTTACTTAACTTGAAGCAATTCTGCTATCATTCTAGCTGCTTCTTCTTTTTTAATGAATCCTTGCGGATCAAATAGATTTCCATCTTTAACCGCTATAATTCCTGATTTTTGAAGGGTTAATACTGCCTCAGCAGCCCATGGGCTTATATTCTTTTGATCTGCATATCCGACAGCATTCACCTTCTTCTACGCAATCGAAAATTTTGCGTGTAGTTCATTTACCAAAGTGAAACAAAGGCTCAACTAGTATCTAATATATTCTAGTTGAGCCTTTTTACAGCAAAACTTCCGATTGTCTGCTTTAAGAACCGTCCCTTTTGTTTATCTTATTTCTGCCAATTTATTTCTGCTTTTTGGTTTATCCCAAGATATAGGTTATAGTAAGGAGTATAGTATTCATTATGATATGGCATTGCCCAAGCATATAAATCGTTAGGTAATTTTTTTTGGTCTAACATTATGTTACTTTGATTTTTATTGTATTCAGCAGCTATTTTTACATTTTCATCATAAACTTTTGCATTTGTATAATAGCCATAAATAGACTTTTGCATGATAAGAAGTGAAACCAATATTATTGTTCCATAACCTATATAATTGGCAATCTTCATTCTCAAATTTGCTATTGTAAAATTTTTTTTATAAAAAGCCAAATAAATTGCAACTGTCTGAAATGGAATCAACCATGGCTTATTAAACATAAAGGAAACAAAAAGACTGATTATAACGGGAATACCAAGTTGATGAAATGATGGTAGTATCGATGCCGTATAAATCACCAACATAATGACTGCAGCAAACAAATTACGAAAACCATACACAGGTGAAATCAGCAACATCATTTGCGATCCAAAACATAAAATCATAGATATTAATGGTATTGTATGATTTGTTATAGGCTTATAAATATATATAAGAATGGCTGCATAGAATAACAAAGTAGTAATTCCTACTCCTATAAACAAATAGAATAATTTATAAGGTAATGTAACATTAAAAGTATTCCTAGAAGTCATTTGCCATAGCCAACAAAGTGAAGCACTTAAACCATATAATGAAATTGCAAGGTTAAAAACTCTAAACTTTTTAAGACGGTCTTTATAAAAATACAGCACCCCAAGTGAGGATGTAATCGCCATAATTAGATACGGCATCATTACTTTTGAGAATATGAAAGTAGTTCCTTGAAATTTAATATTATATAATAATAAAGGTATAAAGCCATCTATAGGTGCATCTTCAATTGATGCTCTCAAGAATACGGAAGGTGCGAATATTACCGTAGCCATGCCGATACTAGAAGCAACTAAAGAATATATCAGATATGAATTGAGCTTTTTTTTCGCTATAAACTTTTTTTCTAATACAACAAGTAATGATAATCCAAAAGACATGAGGCTAACTTGCTCAACCGTAGCTGCAGATAAAAAGGCCATAATCGGCAATAGAACCCCATAATTCCCCTTATTCAATAAAAACCAGTAAATTAGTAACATCATTATTGGATATACATAGTTAAATGATCCTGTTAGCCAATATACACTTTGTCTAGTCATATCAATCTCAAAAAAAGAAACACCAACAAAAAAAATAGTCACTATGTAAATGGAATTTCTTAATTCTACTTCTGATTTAAATGTACTAATTGTCTTCATTCCAAATAGCGCAAGTAAACCTAACATTAATGAATTTACAATCTGCCAAATACGTATATCTAAACCAAGAAAGAATGTAAGTAAAAGATGCACAATAACTCGGCCATTAGCACGCATATAATGATCAACATGACGGCTAATAAAATAATCTATATCTATTTGCGAAAATCTTAAATAAAAAAAATCATCTCCGTATAAACGCACACTGAAATTTATTAGTGATGTAAAAAAAACTATTGCAAAGACAACAAATAAGTAACCGTTCTTTTTCAACTTATTAGTTATTTCCATTTTTTATTTTCTTCCATTCATTGATATATTAAAAACCATAAATTTAGATGTAAAATAATTTAAGATAACGACAAAAATACCAACCGAAATTTTTGAGATCATAGGATTTAGCTTGAAAAAGGACACAAGAACCAATACTCCCAATATTTCAACAATAATTGATATCCCACGTGAAATTAAAAAAGTTATTGCTTCTTTCATAATACCTTTAACAGAATTTGTAACACTTTTAAAAACATACACCTTATTAGCAATAAATGCAAATATGATTGCTAATATAATAGATAGTATATTACTTAGATTTGGATCAAAATTAAATACATAATAGAAAATCCAAAAGGAAGAGTACCCTATAAAAGTAGTTAATATACCAATGATGATATATCTAATGGCTTCCATCATCTTTACTTTTAAAAAAATATATTGAATAATTTTATTCATACTTTTCATCTTTTCTCATAACACTTTCTGCGATAATATATCTTGGTCGACCTTTTACTTCATTGTAGATTCTTGATAGATAAAAACCGATTATACCTAAAGAAAACATAATCAACGAACTACTAAATAATATCAAAATGATTACCGTAGTAAAACCACCAATTGCATGACCTAAAGCATAATTATATAGAGTCTGAATTCCTAATATAATCGCAAAAACAAACATAATAACACTAGAAATTATTGTTAAATATAGTGGCTTACTAGTATGTGATAATATTGCGATAAATGCTAAACGAATTAGCATTCTTGTTGTAAAACGACTTGTTCCATCTTCCCTCTCATCAACTATAAAAGGAAATTCTACTTTCTTAAATCCGACCCAATCAACCAGACCTCTAAAAAACAAACTCTTTTCATTTATAGTACGCAATGCAGATACAACTCTCTTATTTATGATTTTGAAATCAGATGAGTTTTTCAGTTTAAGGCCTGTTAATAACTCTAATAGTCTATAAAAATTCTTTGCTATCAACCTATATCCAAATGACTCTTTACCCCTACTCTTTTTTATACCTTCCACTATGTCAGCATTTTCAGTCTTCATTTTTTCAAGCATATCTTTAATATATTTAGGTGGGTATTGTAAATCAGAATCCATTATTACATACTTTTGTGCCTTAATACTTTCTAATCCCGCAAAAATTGCTAACTCTTTTCCAAAATTTCTTGAAAATCGTATCCCCTTAACATTCCCATAAGATTCAATTATATCTTGTACCATTGACCACGTATCATCTATTGAACCATCGTCAATAATAACATACTGAATTCCAATATCAATTTGCTTCAATGTATCATAAATTGTTTTAAAATTTCTAGTTATCATTTTAGCCTCGTTAAAGACTGGGATAATAACTGCAAGTTCAATAAAATCCCCCATATAACAATCTCCTTTAATGCGTAAATTTTCAATACCTAGCTAATTCTACCATGATAGAACATTTTATTTCAATAAATATATTTTCTTTTATTACGTAATGCAGTCCTTGCTTTTGTATAATGACTTTTTGGTAATACCAATAAACAAATCTCCATTATAGGCAATTCTCTTCATACTTTCTAAAAGTTTTTCTTCTTTCCATCTCCAATTGTACGGTTTCCCACATTTCTTTTTCAATAATGGCAGGGTGACTCCCTTTAGGGTTCTTACATAATTCAAATGTATCGAGTGTGTTTCTAGCAAATCTAGATATCGACTTGGTGATGATGACACCAATTCTTCCAGCTTTACAATCCTCTATCATCTGATCTGCATATATTCCTGCTAAATCATAATCAGTGTTATTCCGTACAATTCCGAAAAATTCTCATTCTTTTTGTACAATCTTATTTACGTGTAAAAGTGCTCCCCCCCAACAAATAATCCCCCAAACTATCAGTCTGAGGGAACATAAAACACTTCTATTCAACTACGACTCAAATCCCTACAAACAAAAAGAAGAACGAAATCGCTCTGCGATATCTTCCAAATATTAGCAACATAAAAACATGAAAAAAAACGAAAAAGTATGCTCATTTTGTGGTATTGTTAAATCGCCAAACACAATCCAGAAAAGGAGCATACTTTTTCTGCTAACTAGTATCTAATATATGCTAGTTGAGCCTTTTTACAGCAAAACTTCCGATTGTCTGCTTTAAGAACCGTCCCTGTTGTTTTAAACTCTCAAATCCCTTTCCGCTCTATCAAAACGACTGTCTCAACGTGTGCTGTCTGTGGGAACATATCGACTGGCTGAACATACTCCACCTTATATCCACCTTTGACCAAAACGGCTAAATCCTTGCCTAATGTGGAAGGATTACAGGATACATAAATGAATTTCTTTGGTTTTACCTTTATAATAGTATCCAATAGTTTTTGATCTAATCCTGTCCTTGGCGGGTCTACGATAAGTACATCAAGCTTGAAGCCTTCCTTTACCCATTTAGGGAGAAGTTCTTCAGCCTTCCCAACAAGATACTCAACATTGTCATAGCCTCCTGCTTTAGCATTTTCCTTCGCATCTTTAATTGCTTCTGGAATGATGTCCATCCCATATACTGCTTTGGCTTTTTTTGCAAGCCATAAGCCTATTGTTCCTACACCGCAATAGGCATCTACCACTACTTCTTTCCCTGTTAAGGCAGCGGCTTTTTCTACTTCTGTGTAGAGTTTTACCGTTTGTTCGGGATTTAATTGAAAGAATGCTCTCGGGGATAATGTAAAGGAGATTTCCTTCAGTCTTTCATTTATTTTCTCCTCTCCCCAGAGTACCTTTGTTTTATTTCCAAACACAATGGATGTTTTTAGAGGATTGATATTTTGTATGATGCTTTTAAGATACGGAAGCTTATATCGAAGCTCTAAAATAAGCTCCTTTTGATAGGGAAGCTCATCCCTCGCTGTAATAATCGTTAGCTGTGATTCCTCTGTTTCAAAGCCTACCCTTGCGACTAAATGCTTGATGATTCCCTGCCTCTTTCTTTCATCATAAATAGGAATGTTGAGCTGCTTAATTACCTTCTTAGCAGCCTGAATAATTTCATTTACCTTTGGATGCTGGATAGGGCAAGCGCTAATATCTACTATTTGATGAGTGCCCATTTCATATAGTCCTGTTACAACCTGTCCCTTTCTTTCGTGAACAGGTAGCTGGGCTTTATTCCGATATCCCCAAGGATTCTTCATCCCTATAGTTGGTCTAATATCTACATCTGTAATCCTCGCATATTTTTCTATTGCTTCCTTTACCAGCTCATACTTCCCTCGTAATTGCTCTTTATAATCCATATGCTGTAGTGTACAGCCACCACATTGCTCATATACTGGACATTGTGGCTTTATACGATGCTTCGATGCTTTCTTTATATGTATTAACTGCCCTTCCGTATAGTTTTTTTCTATTTTTGTGATTTTTGTTAATACTGTTTCATTTGGAAGAGTTCCTGGAATAAACACAACCTTACGATTTAGGTATGCAACGCCTTCCCCATTTATCCCTAATTTCTTTATTTTCACTTCAACGGTCTGTCCGATTTTTAACAACGTATGATTCACTTTACTCACCCTATCCTAATATAAATACAACTGCTACTCTTCTACATATTAATACATTTTAGCATGACCTACAAAAGATTACCTTTATCTTTGAGAAAAAAGGTGAAGGATATACTTGTTTTTCCCCTTTTTTCTATACTAGAATTTTACCATTAATCAAAATAGAGAACAAAAATTCATTTCTTTGTATATTTAATTAATCATATATGCATGTTTCTCTTGTTTACAGGAGAAAAGTTTTAAGATATATTTATAAATATGAAATATTATAATATTATAAAAATTTAATTGGAGGGGTGAAGGTATGGAATTGTTTGAAAATTTAATAGCTCAAATTAATAACATTGTATGGGGACCGCCGTTACTCGCACTTATCGTCTTAACTGGTCTGTTTTTAACTATTAGAATTGCCTTTTTACAATTTTCTCATCTAGGCTACGCATTAAAATTATCCTTTTCGAAAAATCAGGATAAAAACTCTCAAGGAGATATTTCACACTTTGCAGCATTGATGACTGCTTTAGCAGCAACCATCGGTACTGGTAATATCGTAGGGGTCGCAAGTGCAGTTATTCTTGGTGGACCTGGTGCAGTATTTTGGATGTGGATTACGGCTTTAGTAGGTATGGCAACGAAATACGCGGAGGGTGTTTTAGCGGTTAAATACCGTGTCGTTGATGAAAGAGGCGAAATGTCTGGCGGACCGATGTATTATATTGAAAAAGGTCTAGGTTGGAAGTGGCTAGCTGTTCTATTCGCTGCCTTTGCATCTATTGCTGCTTTTGGTATTGGAAATATGGTACAGTCAAACGCTGTCGCTGGTAATATTGAATCCAGTTTGGGTATTAATCCTTGGATTACAGGTATCATTTTATCCGTTTTAACTGGTCTTGTCATACTTGGAGGAATTAAAAGCATTGGACGTGTTACTTCTTTTCTAGTTCCATTTATGGCGTTTTTCTATGTGTTAGGCGGATTAATTATTATCGTTTTAAATATTGGTGATGTTCCTGCTGCAATTGCAACAATCTTTACAGATGCATTTACAGGTTCTGCAATGGCTGGTGGTGCTATTGGTACTGTTATTCGTTGGGGGGTTGCACGAGGAGTATTCTCCAATGAGGCTGGCTTAGGTTCTGCACCAATTGCTGCTGCTGCAGCAAAAACTGACGTTCCTGGACGTCAAGCTTTAGTATCGATGACTGGTACATTCCTTGATACTATTGTTGTTGCATCATTTACTGGTATCGTTATTACCATGAGCGGCTTATATAATGTTGAAGGTGCAAGCAAAGCCGTTTTAACTTCTCAGGCTTTTGAAATGTATTTACCTGGTATAGGTGAATGGATCGTAACAATCGGAATAATTTTCTTTGCTTATTCGACAATCCTCGGATGGTCATACTATGGCGAAAAAAGCTTTGAATATCTCTTTGGTGCAAAATCAGTTATGTTATACCGTATACTATTTACTTTTTCAGTTTTAGTAGGCTCAGGTTTATCCCTAAATTTAGTTTGGGATTTTTCTGATGCAATGAATGGTATGATGGCAATACCTAACTTAATTGGTCTTCTTGCTCTATCAGGTGTAGTTGTTGCTGAAACGAAAATCATTAAGGATAAAATTAAGCAGGAAAAAGCAGCACTAAAATAGTAAGTGGTACTATAAAATCACATTATATATTTTAAAAAAAGGTTGCTGTCTATCAGCAACCTTTTCAGACTGACGAGAAAGCGTCATTATGACAGCTTGTAAAGAAAGTTCAAGATCAAGGCGCGATGACAGCTAGGGATCGCAGCGTATGCAGACATACGTAAGAGTCCTAGATTGAGGAGTAACGCAGAAATTGGGCTTTATCGTCATTATGACAGCTTGTAAAGAAAGTTTAAGATCAAGGTCGAGGAGAGCTAGGGATCGCGGCGTATGCAGAATACGTAAGAGTCCTAGATTGAAGAGTAACGCAGAGATTGGGCTTTATCTACAAGCTGAAAAGGTTGCTGTCTATCAGCAACCTTTTCATCGTTTAAAATAGAATATTTATTGTATAATAATATAAGCACAAAAGAAATGAGGGATACTATGAATCTGCAGCATACCATCAAGTCCGTTCAAGAGGGAGAAAATTTATCTCCAACTCAAATAGAAAAACACTGGAAATGTTCTCTCCAAGGAAATACAGAAGCCCAGGATAAGTTGAAATATTATTATATGAAGCTAATGCACCATCTAAAACCTATTTATTCTCATTTACCTGATGAAGCCTTTTATAGCCTATTAGATACATCCGTCACAAAGGCTTTAGAACGTGGCTTGAAATTCCAAGTAGAAGATTATGAAGCTTATATGACAATGGCAAGCCAAACCTATTTCAAATATCATTTACAGCCAGAGACAGATACACTTCACCTTCCAAATCTACTCATTCAAGCATTCTCAAGGTTAAATGATATTTATCATGCAATTCCAACCTTAGAAGAAAAAAGTGAACCAGTACAAATTCAGTTGCTATCAATGGGCTTTGAATATCCTATATTTTTAACCCGTTTATTATTCTATAGCTTTTTGAAATGGAAGAAAAACACATTACGTCAGGTAGATATTGATTTGACTGTTTCTTTACTTCCATCTCCACAGAGAATTGAATGGGAAATATTCTATGAAAAAACACTACAGGACATTGAAGCTACTATAAGAGACAGCCTAGAGGCTTTAGAAGACTAAAAACTCATTTATCGTTTTGCTTCTAAACGAAAAATCGGCTTACCCTGCTTCATAAATTTATCTTCATATTCTGTTTGCGTATGCTTTCGAATGTTTTCTTCATCACGATATAAATCTAAAGAAATATGGTTAAGATGAAAATCCTGTTTAATTAATTCGTTTAATGAGAATTCAAATAATAGCGCATTATCTGTTTTAAACATTATTTCTCCTTCATCATCTAGTATCTGCTTATAAATGTCCAAATAACGCTGATGAGTCAGTCTTCTTTTTGCATGCCTATTTTTAGGCCACGGGTCACTAAAGTTCAAATAAATCCGATTTAATTCGTTTTCTGCAAAAAATAGCATCAGATTGTTAGCGTTACCTAGGATAAACTTTATATTGGGTAACTTCATCTCATTTGCTTTACGAACTGCTTGAACAAGTACCTCCTGCTTTTGTTCAAGGGCGACAAAGTTAATACTAGGGTTTTGTACTGCTAAGGCAGTAATAAATTGTCCTCTTCCTGTTCCTAATTCTATATGAATAGGATATTCATTTTTAAATAGTTGCTTCCATTTACCTCTTACTTCTTCAGGTTTTTGTACCATATAATCTGTATATTCCATTATTTCATCTTTTACCCACGGTCTTTTTCTTAATCTCATGTGAACTGTTTCCCCTTATGTCTGAATTATTATTCCCTTGGATATACTACTCCTCAGCTTCCAATTCTTTTTCCTTATCTAATTCCTTTAATAAGAGAATTAATTGATCAGGCTTATTCGTCATTATCCCATCTACACCCATTCCAATCAAGCTTCGCATTTGTTCTCTTTCATCTATCGTAAATGGAAACACCTTCATCCCCTCTTGATGAGCTCCTTGAACCAATTCAGGAAAGACTAGATTCTTATCAGGATGTAAAGCAATAGCTACTAACTGCTTCCCATACTTCCATGGCTCATATAATCCTTCTAAATACAAGACTGCTGTTTCCAATTCCGGGGCAATGCTTTTAACTTTTACAATGGAATAATGATTAAAGCTAGAGATAATCACTCTCTCCTCCATATGATACTCTCTAATCTTTTCTACAAGTGCTTCTTCTATCCCAGGATATAAAATAAAGCCGTCTTTGATTTCAATATTAACCCATAAGGAAGTAGGATAAATTAACCGAAAGAATTCATCTAATGTTGGTATTGATTCTCCACCATAAATAGAGGAAAACCAGGTCCCTGCATCTAGCTGCTTAATCTCTTCTAGTGTATAATCCTTCACCGCTCCTGTTCCATTTGTCGTTCGCTCCAATTGTTCATCATGAATTAAGATTAAATGTCCATCCTTCGTCATTTGTACATCTGTCTCAATGGCATCCGTACCAATTTCTATCGCTCTTTTAAAAGAGATAATCGTGTTTTCGGGACTTATTGCAGAAGCACCACGATGGGCAATAACTTGGCATTTTTCCATACATTCTCTACCTTTCTTTTTCATATGCATACCTTTCTTCTTACGCATATGTGGAGTCTCTAGCTTTCTAGCTACTGCTGTTACAAATATATGCTTAACATAATCTTGAACATGATCAAAAACAAAATATTTTTGAGCTTTATTTTATGTGTCACGATTTAAATGACAAAGTTACTTATAAAGCCTGCTTCCATTTTACCTACATTTCCTTCTCCATGTCCATACTTTTACTATTAATCCTTCTATGATTTGTTCCAAGTCGTTTATTCATATAGATGAAGCTAATCCCTGTTAAAGCAATCATCATTCCTGCTAATACAAGATGGGTGGTAAAAATATCATAGTTATCCTTTAATATTCCCATGAATGGAAAAGCTAAAGCAACAGCAATATTGTTTACAAAGCTTTGAAGGGAAAGAATCGTAGCTTTTTTATCAGAGGTAATATGCTTATTCATATATTTCTCCATTACTGGTCGATACAACCCTCTTGACATTTGCTGCAAAAGAATAGCAAATACACCTATCCAAATTTTTATCGTACCCATCAGAACAAAAGAGATAATAATTAAAGCCGAGATAAAGGTTAACGTTCTTGGCTTTGTTTTTTCCATTATGATATGGCTTCTTTTGGATACAAACGCAGCAGTTATGTTAAAGATAAAAAATAAAATTCCAAAGTATTTAACTGGTATATGGACCTCCTCCATATAAGGCTGAAAGTACCAAAAACCAGTCCGATAAAAGACGTAAAAAATTAATGAATATAAGATGAGTGCCTTTATTTTTTCATGATGAATAACATACTTACTGCTTTCTTTCATCTGCTGTATATATCCTAGACCATATTTTCCTTTTTTCTCATGAATGGTTGGCTCTTGGAATTGAAGAGTAACAATAATAGTAACAATCATAAAACCAATAGATATAGCTAAAGGCAAGAATATATTCACCTCATAAACAAATCCAGCAACAATGGATCCAATTGCTTGAGCATATAATGCAAGAGAGCGTGCATGACCTTGCACATATTGAAATTCACGTTCTTTGTTTACTTCTTTTAACGTGTCATATAATAGTGCAACATCTGCCCCAGATTTAAAGGTACCCCCTAAACCGAAAATAATCTCTGCTATAGCAAATATAATAAAGTGATCACTAACAATATAAACGAGTAGACTGATTGCCCACAAGCTTGAGCCAAGAATTAAACTGAATTTCCTTCCAATTTTATCCGCAATAACTCCTGTAGGGACTTCAAAAATAACAACCGAAATAGCAGCGATCGATTGCATTCAGTAAAGCTTAACCCCTTGGCAATTAAGTATAAAACAAGAATGGGTCCTAATATTAAAAGCTCTGCAAACGTGGAATACCAGTAAAAAATTTTTATATTCCTTTCTTTATCCATTGTTCTCTAACCCCCATTAGATAATGAAGATGAAAATATTGTTATATATTAATCCCATTTCCTTTCTATGTCAATGAAATTTAATAATATATACCATAAAGTGGTATACTATCTTTTGTTTATGTATGGTTTATATCTAAGATAAAGGTAGGAATTGATTGATGGATTTGCAGAATTCAACAGCAATAAGGATTATATCTTACAATATTCATAGTGGGAAAAATATATGGATGATTCCTCGTTTTCATCAGATGCTAAATTATCTAAAGGAAACGAAAGCCGATATTATTGGTATACAGGAGATTCATGAAAACAATATAAATGGAAGACAAGTGACTAAATTAAAGACAGAATTACATATGAATGCCCATTTTGGTCCTCATTTAACGATTGGTGACGGAAAATATGGAATTGCTACATTCTCCACATTTCCAATGACTGAGGATACACATATCTTACTTCCAAAACGTAGGGAACAACGCGGATTAATCGTCACAAAAACAAAAATAAATCAAGAGATTATTTATCTTATTAATACCCATTTAAGTCTACATGCAAGAACAAGAAGGCAGCAGCTAATCCAGTTAAAGCAATATGTAAAAAAACTTCACTCCCCCTTTATCTTAATGGGTGATTTTAATACTTCTTTTCCTGAATTAGACGAATTATTATTGATTGATACAGCTATTCAAATGAAAAAAGAGCATCTATCGACGATGACACTCTCTAAAAAACGTATTGATTATATTTTTGTTTCCAAGCACTTTCAAGTAATCCATTATGAGATTCAAAAGGTTAGAATGTCCGATCATTATCCCGTTGTGGTTGAAGTAATATTGAATAAGTGAAGGAGATAATCCTTTAAATCAACCAGTCTTATGTTAGGCTGTGGCAATTTTTCTGCCCCTGATACAAGCAAAGGAACAACAGAATCAATTCGGTGCAAGGAGCCATGACTGCCTCCACCTACATGCATGGGGAACGTTTTCGATTTAAATTCATAGGAAGGCTTTGCTGAAGCTGCTATTACTTCCGCTTTCTGCGAGAATAAGGCACCATATAATCGTGATAACGCATCTGGATAATCATGATACATAATAGTTGTATTTTCTCTTCTTATGTCTAATAGTTTAAAATCACCATCGATATCCCATCCAATACCATAGATATCTGTATAGGTAGTTCCTTTTGAAAAGGTTAAGGATAAGCCTAGATGATTCTTTACAACCACTTCTTCTTCTCCTTGTTTCCAAGCAAGAAAATCTATTCTATCTTCCTCCAGCAATATAGATGTCATTTTTGATTGCTTTTCCTTCTGAAGTGGATAGATATAGACCATTCTTTCATTATTGGCAAAGATGACTTCCTCTTGATCTGTTACTTTTTTTCCTACTCGAGCAATCTTATACCCTTGGAACATACCATCCAAATCGATATTATGCTGCTCGCCTTTCCCAATTTCCGTTTGTCCATGATCCCCAATAATAATAAAGATGTTCTGTTTTATTGCATCCTCCCATGAGCCAAAGGCATTTAACAGCGTTGCTATTTTTTTGTCCACCCTTTCTAAGCTTATTAACGGTTGATGAATATTCTTATGAATAAAGTGATCGTGGTTAGGGAGATAAATCATCATCAAATCAGATTGGTTTCCGCTGGCAATTGCTTTAAACGTTACCTCAATTGCATAGTCATCGTTTATTCCAAAATGCTGAAATATCGTTTGATTCCATTTCCATGGGATGCTTCTCCCTGGAAAACGTGGCTTTACCATTGCACCGACACTTAATACATCTGGTCCACTTATTGGTTGCTGATGTAATGAAAATTTGGTAACAAGATTGAGCATAAATGGCGGATTTATGTGATGTGTTTTCCTTCCTCTATGGATAATAAAATTAATGGAGCCTGACGTTATCCCATGATCAGCTAATTCCTCAAAAATAGTTTTTGTCTGTTTAGACATATGTTTTTCATTCAAATGAATCAACACATCGGTTGCTGTTTTATGAAGTCCCAATGACAGCACTGTCTTTGTACCATTTACATAATCAATTAATCTTTTTTCATCGGCATGATACCATATAAGTCCAGGAATTTTATGCTGTTCAGGATAAACACCTGTCATTAAAGTAGCATCAACAGATGCCGTCATTGTTGGAAATGCCGTTACACATTCAGAGTGATATACGCCATTCTTATGAAGGAAAGCTAGAGCTGGAGCTTTTCCAGAAGCTATAGCATTTTCAAGTGTTTCTGGCATTAAGGCATCAATTAAGATTAACATTACTTTTTTCATGCTATCTCTCCCTAAAATAGGTTGCTTTTACTTACATATTTCTTATTATTTGAGAGACATTCGATTTCTATTCCTTAAAAACAGGCTGTCGAGAAAATCGACAGCCTGATAGACATAAATTCATATCTAGTTATACCTCATCAATATTTTTAATGCTTTGGACCTTTTTTCTTAGAATCTACTATCGTTATTGATTCAGATAAACGTTTATTCCCATATTCAATAATCACCTGTATATCTGCTGTTTCTGAATGGTACATTGCTTTAATAGCTGGTACTTTAAAGTGATAAGTAAATTTACCATGTTTATTTAATTTTAATCTATCATAGAGAAGGATATTGTTATTGGAATCCACCACTTTAATTGTTCCACTATTAGAAGAAATATGTCCTTTAATATTGACTGTTTCTCCTACTTTAGCAACAGTTTTGTTTGCTCTAATGTAATCCCCATTCGATGGTTCTATAGAATCCATGGTATGTGTCCCAAGATAGTCAAAGGTGTCTTGCGTATAAACCTCCCATTCAATTGCTGGATTAAACGCATCATCTGGATTAGCATCACCAACCATTATGGAGCTTTTACGTACCAATGTATGATTCGCAGTCTCACCATTTGTTCCCCATGAAGAGCCTGGGTCAACCCCTACTTGCCCAAATACATCGATGATATCATCATTATGCTTTAATACTAACGCATCATCTCCATTAAAATAGGCTACGTTCGCTGTCTTATCTGCTTTGCTTAATATAGTAGCGTCTGCTTGATTATGTGCTATTACGTAAACATCACCGTTTTCTAACTCACCTGAAAGCTGAAGTGCACTTGTTATTGAATTGCTTCCATTAGCGTACAACTCAACGCTGTATGCGGATAAATCTATCTTGTTTTCTGTACCGTTAAAAATTTCAATTGCTTTGTTGTTACTACTACCTTCGATGTATTCAGAAAAGAAGACTCCCGTTCCATTACCTGGTTGTTCTGGGTCTGGATTTGGATCTTCAGGTGATGTACCCTCTCCAACTAATACAACATCATTTGCCCATCTCGGCTTTAATTGATAGGTTCCATTATTTATCGATGAAACCCCAGTAACATTAACAACATCTCCATTCTCATAGGAGAAGTTTCTATACGTTAGCCCAGTACGATTATCGACACGAACAGTTACACTATCTGTATTCTTTACAGCAACAAATTCAAAGGTACCATAGCTATTTACTTCTTGTAAATTCGTAATCGTTACTTCATTTAATGAAACGATTTGCCCTTGATTGCTATCATTCACCTGTGCAGGGGAAACATCGATTGGTACTGGTAGAGTTTCTGTTCCCACTTTTACTAATGAAGTTAGATCTATTAATTCGAATTCATTATTATACACAGCAGTTTTTCCTTGCACTCTAACGACATCCCCTGCTGCAAGTCCCGTATAAGCATCCTGGTAAACATATAAACCTGCTGTAGCATCTTGAATATAAAAGCCTTTAGCACCCCAGGAACCTGGTGTCGTTGTAATTACCCCTTCAATACATACC
>JAENYW010000335.1 GCA_016841555.1 Tepidibacillus decaturensis | reverse complement strand
TATAGGTAAAATAGTCTAGCGCTTCTTTTTCAACTCTTAACCATTTTCTAATGAAAGAAAAAGATAGCATAGCCTTAGCAAGTGATAAAGGAATCCTTCCAACTGGTTTTCGTCCCAAATATGCTTTCATTGTCATTTTGTATACATCTTTCATTTTATAAGGCTTAGGATCTGTCAGATGATATGTTTTCCCCACACTTTTTTCAGAATGGGCAAGATAAGTAGTTGCATCAATAATATAATCAACTGGGACAAAATTGCCTTCCGCTTCCCCTATGCCCAAATAAGGGATAAATGGTAGAAATCTAAGCTTGTCAAAGAAGTTCAAGATAAAGTAAGGTCCATCAAATTTAATTGTTTCCCCTGTTTTAGCATCTCCTTTAACAACCCCTGGACGGATAATTGTAGTGGGTACATTAGCCATTATTTCATGAACTAGAAGCTCAGCTTGAAATTTTGTACTTTCATAATGATTTTTAAACGATTGCTTCATATCTAGTTCATTCTCTAATATACGTCCTTCCCGAGTCCCTGATACATAAGCGGTACTAAAATAAATATAGCGTTCAAGTGTTTTAATTCCTTGAATCCATTCATTCATAAATTTTGTTCCATTCACATTTACGTGATATGCCGCCTCTTTTGGAACGGCTAAATCGTAAATAGCAGCTAAATGGAAAACATGAGTTACGGTGTGCTGTAATTCTATGCTAATCTCAGAAGATAATCCTATATTCGGCTTGGTAATATCACCAGAAATAATATAAAATAGATTGTCTTTCATTTTTAACTCTAGCAGAAGCTGAGCAACATCCTGTTTTGCTTTTTCCACCATAGAAGGTAAAACCAAAAGATAAATTTTTTCAATTCCATAATCTTCTTTTACCATTTTCTTAATCAAGGCTGATGCAATAAAACCGGGATAACCTGTAAAAAAATAAATGCCCCCCAAACCAATTCCCCCTTTATTTAAATCTATAACTGATACGCACCCAGTATTGTTTAAAAAGTAATTATTGATATTTTATTTGCATTATCTATATTGTGAATTTCATAGTATCTACCTTATGCTTTAATCTCACCTTATTGTTTTTTAATTCTTCTTCTATATAGATTTCCCTGCTTTCTATTTTAGATAGTGTTACCACTCTCATCCACGAAGTGATATCCTATCTTTTTATATCAAAAAAACGGATAGGAATAAACCTATCCGCCTTTACTTACCTTATAAAAACTTCCTAAATACCTTCTTACCATCATAGGAGAATAGGACGGGTCTGTTTTCAATCTCCGTTTCTAAATGCACGATTCTTCCCCATAGCTGATGTATATAGGGTAAGGTTTTTTCTAAATAGTGAATGTCTAGCTCAATTCCCTCAAATTGATGCTTCAAATATAGCTCCCCATTATTTAAATAGTCACCATTATCAACTACGATATAGGGAAAGCCACCATTTACTTTTGATAAAACCAGCTGATCCCTTACCTTTTCCCAATCCTTCTCTACAATCACATATTCATTCCCTTTTTTCTCATAGATATATAAATCTAATTCTTCAACAAGTTTTTTTGTTAGATAATTGCGTAGGAATGAAATATCTCCTTCCATTTCCCTTACTTCAAATATTTTCTGCCTTCCCTCGCCAAGTTTTCTGCCAAAGCGTTCCTGCTCCTCTTTCGTCGGATGATCCCATCTTTTTTCGATATCCTCATACATTTTAACACCTAAAAAATATGGATTAATCGTCATTCGAGAGGGCTGCACAACGCCAGAATTAAGCTTTGCAAATTCAATTGTCTCTTCCTCTGTTAAATTCATTTCACGCAGGATTCTCATATGCCAATAGGAAGCCCAGCCTTCATTCATGATTTTCGTTTCGATCTGAGGCCAAAAATATAGCATTTCTTCACGCATCATCGTCAAAATATCTCGTTGCCAATCCTTTAATATCCTGCTATGTTCTTGAATAAATAAAATAATATCCTTTTCTGGATTAGGAGGAAATTTCCTTTCTTCTCTTTTCACTAAGGAAGTCTCTTGTGATTGATCTAGCTTCCATAGATCATCATATTTACTATCTTCTTTCCTTTTTACTCGTTCTTCCTCCTTGTATTCACTTCTATCGTTTCTATTTAATAAATAGGGGTCAATATGCTCCTGAATGGCTAGTGCTGCATCAAGGAAATCCTCTACCTCTTTCTTCCCATATTCCCTTTCATAATGCCTAATGCGTTCTGCTGTTCTTGCCATGCTTTCTACCATATCCTTAGAGGTATTGGCAAAACGGGCATTATTCTTAAAGAAATCAGTATGTGCCAAAACATGAGCTACAATTAATTTATTCTGTATCAAGCTGTTCCCTTCTAACAAAAAAGCATAGCTAGGATTAGAATTAATTACTAACTCATAAATTTTACTTAATCCTAGATCATACTGGATCTTCATCCTGTGAAAGGTTTTACCAAATGACCAATGAGAGAACCTTGTTGGCATACCATATGCA
>JAENYW010000334.1 GCA_016841555.1 Tepidibacillus decaturensis | reverse complement strand
AGGACATATAATGGTAAATCTATCTGTTGATATAGATAAGGATCTAGCCAATCGTCCCTATTATTGGACATTTGTTGAACGTACTGGAGTATCTCCAGAAACAGTAAATATGTCCTTTATCTTCGATTCAGAAAAAACTCCTGATGGAATTCGTGGAGAAGAAATCCATTTTGGCTCTGAGCGATTAAAGCAGATCTTTTACTCTGCAAAAAAACGGGGGAAAATAGTTAGGCTTTATCAAACGGCCCCTTCTTATCGTAAAAACATCACTAACCAAAAACCTGTTACGATTCTTCACCCATGGTTAGGTGTTAATTATAAAGTAGCTTTTATCAGTGATAAGAAAAAAGACCGTATTTTATCCTTGGGAATTAATCTAGGAACAGGAGAAATGAAGGAAAATTTTTATTCACTTTTAGTCAAAACAGAACTTAGCCCAGTATTACCTGCTAATATAGCCACCATCCCTTGCTTTTTAACGCTACGGGAGGCCATCCTTCAATTGGACGAGTGGATTTTACATGACATTCATCAAGAGGATTTAAGCTGGGCTGATGAGGCAAAAGAAAGATTACATCATGAAATTTTACGTTTACACGCTTATTATGATCAACCATCAGAATTAGAAGAAGAAACGGAAGAAGAAAACAACAACATTGAAATAGAACACGAAAAAGAAAAAAAAATAGACGAAATCAAATGGCAGTATTCACCAAGAGTAGAAGTAGACCCAATCAATTATGGAATTTTTTATTTAGAACAACCTGTCCAAAAAATGTCGAATATATAATTATTTCCTATCATAAGATAGAAGAGAAAAGACTAGCTAGTATCTTTTCTCTTTTTTTCATTCTTCTTCGATAAAACTTTCTAAAAAAAAAAGTAAGAAGCGCGACAGATTGTAACAGACATTTTATTTAATTCTTTTTACAATAAGAAATAAAACTATTGGGGGGATATGATGATAGCAATAAATAACATGTATAGATACCTTATTTCTTTCTTTACCTTCATTTTCATCATTATAATGCTAGGAGGAGGAACAGTAAATAGCATATCAGATTCTACCAATATTGAACCAGAATTGGAACATTGGCTAAAAAAGTTGAATTTAGAAGAGGCATGTGATTTGAGCATTGAAAACATAGATATGAATTATCAGCTTATTATTTTTAACCAAACATCTACAATTGGCAAAAAAGCCTACATGATTATACATACCAACAAGGACTTAAATCAAACCAATATCATGGAATATGGAGTTGGCACCTATATTCCTTATGAAACAAATGTTATCTTCAACGAGGAAGATAACATGTTATCTATTTATTCCTTTGTCTACCATTCTCCCATGGAAAGCTACTGGTATAGCACGATAGATGATGAGGTTGCGGATAGAAAAATATACATAGATGGTGGAACAGGTGACGAACTCATAGATATATCTACTTATTCAAAAGAAGAATACACTGTGAATACCTTTGATTTGTCGGAGCATCTATCAGACATGCTATTAGATGAAACACTTATTTTTGACCCTAATATGAATCTCACTTGGTTATTCGACGAGCAGGAGCATAGCCTGCTATCCAAAGAGGATATTATCACCGCTTTACAGCAAAAGAAAAGGCTTCTTTACCATGGATCAAAATATAATCATTCGGTTCAATTTGCCTATCCTATTATTGGTTATCACAAAATAGAAGATAATGTATATTTTTCGATTTATGATCAGTGTTTAGATACGATCCGATATATTCCTTATGAAGAAATGAAGCATTTCGGCACTTTTTCAAGCTGGACTTCTACCAACTAGCACGCTCCTATAATCGTCATATCAAAAAATACAGGCATCTGCCTGTATTTTTTTCCACATCGTCTTATATGTAAAATCATCACGTTATAAGCCATTCATTAGTTAAAAACGCATAGATAGTTCTTCGTATACTTCTTTTGGAGTAAGCCCCCTTGCATTAATAACAGGAGCATGAACAGAAACATCCTGCATTCCTAAAACATCCTTATCCTGTCCTGAAATAATCACAGCATCTACTGGCTTCACATTTTGTTTTAAATCCACTACGTCATAGCCTTGACTATTTAAATATTCCTTAATCTGCTGTAGGCTTTCTTCGATTGCTACTCTTGGCATACCTATCCACCTCCCCTCTTTTATTAATATAAACGAGAAGGGGAAATACTATACACCTAGTGAATAAATCTTAGGAGGGTTTTTGAAAACGCTCCGCAATCATTTTAATGGAAAAAGGAACCAATCCAAACCAATGAGTGGAAAAAGAAGCTTTTTCCTTCGTTACCTGTTTATTTTGTTTTGGCTGATTCATTTTTTCAACCGCTTGAACGGTTAAATATTTTACAAAATCATTACTTTTCATTATCATTCCCCCTTATTTATTACTAAGTATCTACTGATTTCACTTATTTTATAAGTGTATTTTCAATCTTTATAAGGGAAATTGTTCATTGATGCTTAATTCAATGCGATTGT
>JAENYW010000333.1 GCA_016841555.1 Tepidibacillus decaturensis | reverse complement strand
TGGATGTATTCTTGTTCAATATAGGGTACGCTATTGGTGGTAAAGATATGGATAACTTGAAAGGAGTCAAGCCAGGTGAAACTCATTTTTGCCACAACAAACGAAGAAAAATTAAAGGAAGCTAAATTAGCTCTGGCTCCATTTGGACATGAGGTAGAGGGTAGGTCTTTTTCTTTTTATGAACCAACAGAAGGGGTTATGGAGGATATTGCTAAAATAAAATTATCACAAATAGATAACGATGTGGATGCTCCAGTTTTCGTTGATGACTCAGGTATTTTTTTTGAAGCTTATCCCAACTTCCCAGGGATATTAACTCGAAGAATTTTTAATTTAATAGGATATAAAGGGATCGATAAATTGTTGAAAAATGAAAATAGAAATGCCTATTTTCATGGAGTTATTGCTTTTAAATGGAAGAATCAGATAGAATTATTCGAAGGGAAAACCAATGGAAAAATTATTGATCAAATTCCCTATCATCTACCCTTACATGTAGATTTTCCGTTTGATCCAATTTTTTTACCTGAAGGTTCAGCTAAGGTATTTGGAGAAATGACCATTGAAGAGAGAGTAGCTTATTCCTATCGAAAAAAAGCATTAGAGAAGCTAGGAATGTGGATGCAGTCCTATAATAGTATTTATGTCTAAAGGAGCCAAATGCTCCTTTCAGCTTGTAGATAAAGCCCAATTTCAGCGTTACTACTCAATCTAGGACTCTTACGTATTACTGTATACGCTGCAATCCCTAGATTTCGTCGAGCCTTGATCTTGGGCTTTCTTTACAAGCTGGCATCCTGACGACTTTCTTGTCAGTCTGAAATGAGCCCATGGCTCTTTTTTTTATTTTTTTATAGGTGTTGATACGAACGTAAATTCGGTGTACACTTATAAGGTATAAAAATTCTATCCTTATTAGAGGAAAAGGCTCCTGTTTAAATACGTAATAACGGATGAGAGGTGAAAGAGAAAATCATGAGTTCTTTTCGATTTATACACACTGCTGATTTACATTTAGATAGTCCATTTAAGGGATTATCTCATGTTCCTAATCATCTGCAGGAGCATATACGAAATTCTACTTTTTATGCTTATGATCAAATCGTGCTATATGCAATTGAACATCAAATCGATTTTTTATTGATTTCAGGGGATGTGTATGACTTACAGGATTATAGCCTAAAGGCACAGCTTTATTTTTTGAAGGGGCTAGAGAGATTAAAGGCGCATGGTATTCAAGTGTATATCATTCACGGGAATCATGATTCCATCGACCAGATGAAATCCTCTCTTCAATGGCCTGAAAATGTTCATGTTTTTTCAGGAGATAGGGTGGAAGTGCAAGCATTCATAAAAGATAATCAAGAGGCTGTAAAAATATATGGTAGGAGTTATCCAACGAAATCATTTAAAGAGAAAATAGTGCCAGAATACACATCGGAAGTTTTGAGTGAAGCTTTTCAGATTGGATTGCTCCATACCAATGTTGATGGCAATCCTGAACACGACTCGTATGCTCCTAGCTCTTTAAAGGAGCTTATTGATTCAGAGATGGATTACTGGGCGCTTGGTCATATTCACAAGGGAGCAATATTATCTGAACGTCATCCTACAATCATCTATTCAGGAAATCCGCAGGGTAAACATATTAAAGAGACTGGAATGAAAGGCTGTGTCCTTGTAGAAGTAGAAAATAAGGAAATAGAATCGATAACTTGGCTTTCCACTTCTCAAATAGTATGGGAAAAACTAGAAATTTCTTTAACGGAGACAAAAAACCTTCCAGATGTAATAGAGATAATCCAGCAGCAGCTTGATCAACGTTTGAATCAAATTAATACTCCAATCATAGCTAGAATATTTTTAACAGGGTTTACTCCTGTTCATTATGAGCTTCGTAAGGAAGCTTATATAGAAGATATGCGAGATATGTTAAATGATCATTATTCTAATCACGAAGGCTGGATATGGATTGAGGGACTCTATCTTTATACTCGTCCATTTAATTCCATTGAGGAAATAATGGAACGTAATGACTTTTTATCAGATTATATAAAGCAGCTTCAGCTATATAAAGAAAAAGAAGAAAACCAAGGCTCATTTATCAAAGATATTGCTATGGAAATTATTCAGCATCGTGACGTAAGAAAATATGCCAATGATTTCTCTAAAGAGGAGCTGGAGGAAATCTTCAATCAAGCAGCCAGTCTAGCTATTGATTTCCTATTAGAGGAGGAAGAAGGTTGATTATACAAAATATACATATCTACGGATTTGGAAAAATGATTGATAAAAAACTTACCTTAGTTAAAGGTTTCAATATTATTGAAGGATTGAATGAAGCAGGTAAGAGTACAATAATGGCATTTATTCGGGGTATATTGTTTGGATTTGAAAGTAGGAGAAATCCCCATTTGCGATATGAACCACTACATGGTGGGAATTTTGGTGGCGCGATAGAGTTTGTTGATGAAAAGAATCAATCCTATAGAATTGAAAGGATTTCTCGCCAGAAGGCTAATGGAGATGTGCAAATATTTCGTAGTACAGGAGAAGTGGTGTG
>JAENYW010000332.1 GCA_016841555.1 Tepidibacillus decaturensis | reverse complement strand
GAGAACAGGTTCTAGCGTTCCATCAGTCGTTTCTCCATCAATATCTAGTTCTGCTGAACCTATCATAAAATCAACATGTGTAATACTATCATTCACACCATTTTCCTCTAATTGTTCTTTCGACATCTCTGTCCCTCCTTCAATACATGTTGTATAAGCACTTCCGATAGCTAAATGGCAGGAGGCATTTTCGTCAAATAAGGTATTATAAAAAATAATATTCTCATTTGAGATAGGTGAATCATGTGGAACTAACGCCACTTCCCCTAAGTAAAAAGATCCTTCATCTGTTTCAATTAATCGTTTTAAGGTTTCATAGCCTTTTTCTGCTTTAAAATCAACGATCCTACCTTTTTCAAAGGTAATGGAGAAGTTGTCGATTACATTCCCGCTATAATTCAATGGTTTAGTACTAGCTACAATGCCATTTACACCTTCCTTTAACGGTAGCGTGAAAACTTCCTCTGTTGGCATATTAGCCATAAATGGTATTCCTTGTTCGTTGACGCTACCCGCACCAAGCCAAAGATGCTTTTCTGGAAGCTCAATAGTTAAATCTGTTCCAGGAGCTTTGTAATGTAATTTTTTATATTTTTTCTGATTAAGTATATCCACTTTCCTATGCAAATTAGCATTATGCTCTTGCCATGCTAAAACAGGGTTTTCTCTATCCACTCTTGTTGCTTTAAAAATAGCTTCCCAAAGCTTGTCTACTTGCTCTTCCTTGTTTACATCTGGGAATACCTTAGCAGCCCATTCTGCAGATGGAGCCGCTAATACACACCAGCTTACTTTATCTGCACTAACATAATCCTTAAACTTTTCCAACGCTTGACCGGATGCTTTGTTAGCCGCTGCAATACGATCTGGGTCAACACCTTGTAATAAATCAGGATTTGAGGCAACAACAGATAGGAGTGCAGCCCCACCTTCAACCATTTCTTCAAAGCCTTTTGCTTTCCACATAGGATAAAATTCATTAAATGCTTCGTCAGGCGCAAGGTCAAATTTTGTTCGAGTTATTACTTCATCGTTCCAATCTACATAAACATGCTTTGCTCCAGCTTCATACGCCTTTTTTGCTATTAGTCTTACTAACTCTGCTGAAGAAATCTGTGCACTAACAAGCAGGGTTTGTCCTTGCTGGATATTTACTCCTATTTTCACCCCGATTTCTGCATACTTCTCAAGCATTTTCTCAAAATTCATTATATCACCCATATCATTACCCCTTTATGTAAAGATTTGTTAATCCTATTTTATCAGTTTCTTTCGATTTACGAAAGGAATTTTAAGTAATTTTAATGCTGCGCAATGTTTAGTGTGAGTATGCTTGTTGTTACCCCTACTGCTGTAATACTTACAATAGATAATAAAAATGTTTCTGAGGATAATAAAATGCCTCCTAAACCAATCACAAGCATATCAATCAAAAAAATAACAATACCAACATTAATGGAAAATAGCTTAGAAAAAAATTGTGCTAAAAGGTCCGTTCCTCCTGTACTCGTCTCATAGCGCAACATAATGCCTATTCCTATTCCTATAAGAATTCCGCCAATAATTGCACTGACAAATGCTTCTATATGAATAAGCGAAAGGAAGTAGTAGCGTAACGGTTGTAGCAAATCAATCATAAAAGAGGATATAAGGAGCCCGTGAAGACTGTTGTAAAAATAACGTCGGTATTTAAACCACGCTAATGTAAAAATAGGTAAACTAAAGATTATAATGGTTAGACCCGCTTTTACCCCTAAAATGTATTTGAAAATCAAACCAATTCCTATTAGTCCCCCATCCAAAATGTGAAATGGAACAAGGAAAAAATTGATTCCAATAGATAAAAAAATACTCCCTATTAGAATTGCTAGCGCTTTTATAAAAAATGGCATAATCTACCTCATCTCCTATATAGAATAGAACATGGGACATAGTATTATTTATGCCTAAAAAATATTACATATTTCAATAAATACTTAAATAAATAAACATAACAACTTCCTTTTAACTTTTACTTAAGGCCAATTTTAATCCTATGAATGCATAAATACCTGCTTTAGCAAGATTAACTCTCTTTGCCATTCTCTTCTGCCTAAATAATTTTTGACCAAATTTCTCAGATAAAAAGCTTATTATTGTAAAAATAGCGATTGCTTGTAGCATAAAAATAATTCCAAGAAGAATCATTTGCATCGGTATGTGTCCCAATTGAGCATTTACAAATTGGGGTAGAAAAGCTAAAAAAAATAACGAAACCTTTGGATTTAATAGGTTCATTAAAATTCCACGTTTGTATAATGTGAATACATCCTGTTTTTTTATATCTTCACTTAATAAAGTAGAATTCCCTTCCCTATATGCCTGCCATGCGAGATATAGTAAGTAGATTGCTCCTGCATATTTCAATAGGTTAAATGCAATAACAGACTGATGAAAAATTATTGAAATACCTAATGCCGCAGCGGTTGTATGTACTAATAGCCCTGTCGATAATCCAAGAGCTGTTGCAATTCCTGCCCACTTATTATGAGCAATACTTTGCGTAATGACGTACACAATATCTGGACC
>JAENYW010000331.1 GCA_016841555.1 Tepidibacillus decaturensis | reverse complement strand
AATAGATAATTTTTCTAGCGGGAGCAAGGAAAATATAGAGGAATTTAATGAGTGGAGCGAGTTTCATCTAATAGAAGGGGATATAAAGGAGAAAAAAATGCTAGAAAGTGTATTTCAGCAGGATTTTGAGATCGTGTACCACCTAGCAGCTAGTATCAATGTTCAGAATAGCATTGATGACCCAGAAACAACATTTCACAATGATACAATTGGTACCTTTGAGGTGCTAGAGCAGTGTAGAAAGCAGGGAACCAAGCTGGTATTTATGAGTACCTGTATGGTTTATGCACGTGCAGTAGGTGAACAGGGGATTACAGAAGCTCACCCAACAAAGCCTGCCTCTCCCTATGCAGGCGCTAAAATCGCCGCTGAAAATATGGTTCTTTCTTATTATTATACCTATGGCTTGCCAACGGTTGTCATCCGTCCATTTAATACCTATGGACCCTTTCAAAAAACAAATGGTGAAGGAGGAGTTGTCGCTGTTTTTATTAAAAGTAAGCTGAATGGCAAACCATTATCTATCTATGGAGATGGCACGCAAACGAGAGATTTACTTTATGTGGAGGACGCCGCTCGTTTTATTGTAGCTTCTGGCTATTCTAATCAGGTAAACGGAGAAGTAGTAAACGCAGGCTTAGGTAAAGATATCTCTATTCATGAGCTTGCTAAAATAATAGTTGAAGATGAAGCAAGAATTAAGCTTGTGAAGCATATTCATCCTCAGAGTGAAATCCAGAAGCTATTATGTGATTACAGGAAAGCAAAAGAGCTACTTGATTGGGAACCACAAATATCTCTTGAAGAGGGAATACATCGTACCGAGGAATGGATTAAAAGTAGGAAATTGATGTAACGGTAAGGAGAATGATCATTTATGAGACCTGCTATTGAGGGGGGAACCCCAATTAGAAATACGTACTTACCATACGCTCGTCAATGGATTGACGATGAAGATATTAAAAACGTGACGCAGGTTTTAAAAGGAGATTATTTAACCACAGGACCAGTAATTAAACAATTTGAACAGAGTATAGCTGATTATCTAGGAACAAACTATGCAGTAGCCTTTGCTAATGGAACAGCGGCATTACACGGAGCCCTTTTTGCAGTAGGAATTGAAAAGGAAGACGAAGTCATTACTACACCGTTGACCTTTGCTGCAAGTGCTAATGCTGTGCTATACCAAAATGGAATACCAGTCTTTGCAGATATTCAACCTGACACGTATAATATTAATCCCGAAGCAATTGAAAGACGTATAACAAATAAAACAAAGGCTATTCTTCCAGTTGATTTTACAGGGCAACCAGTAGATCTTGCCCCCATTTTAACCATTGCAAGAGAATACGATCTCGTTGTTATCGAGGATGCAGCCCATGCATTGGGAGCAGCATATAAAGGACAAAAGATAGGTTCAATTAGTGATATGACCATGTTTAGCTTTCATCCAGTGAAGCATATTACAACGGGTGAAGGCGGAATGATTACGACCAATCGAAGGGATTTATATGAGAGATTGATTCAATTTCGGAATCATGGCATAACAAGAGATACGGAAAAGTTACTGAATAAAAACCAAGGAAATTGGTATTATGAAATGCAGTTTTTAGGCTATAACTACCGGATGACAGATATACAAGCGGCTTTAGGTATTAGTCAATTAAGCAAGATAACACGTTTTAATCTTATTCGGCAAAGGATTGTTAAAAGATATAATGAAGCATTCAAGGAAATAAAGCAGATTCAAATCCCTTATCAATTACCAGATACAACATCAAGCTGGCATCTTTATATTATTCGTCTTCATTTAGATAAATTAACCATTGGTAGAAAACAAATTTTCGAAGCGTTACAAAAAGAAAATATTGGTGTCAATGTTCATTATATACCTGTCTATACCCATCCATATTATCAAAAACTGGGTTATGAGTTAGGAACCTGTCCTCATGCAGAACAATTATATGAAGAAATCATTACACTGCCTTTATTCCCTATGATGGCAGAACAAGATGTAGAAGATGTAATAAAGGCAGTTAAAAAGGTAATAACCTACTATGCAAAATAGAAAGTAGGTGATGAAATGAGAATTATTGCGATTATTCAAGCAAGAATGGACTCAACAAGACTTCCAGGGAAAGTGTTAAAAAAAGTTTTGAGTAAACCATTATTAATGTATCAGCTAGAAAGGGTAAAACAAGCAAGGCTAATAGATGACATCATTATTGCAACAACAACAAAAGAAATAGATGAGCCAATTATCGAACTATGTGAACAGCTTGATATTGCCTATTATCGAGGTTCAGAAGAAAATGTTTTATCTAGATATTATGAAGCAGCGAAAAAATATCAAGCAGATGTGATAGTTCGTCTTACCTCTGACTGTCCATTAATCGATCCAACCGTTATTGATGAAGTGGTGAGTTTTTATCTTAATGATCAAAATCAAGTAGATTATACCTCCAATACAATAATAAGAACTTATCCTCGTGGAATGGACACAGAAGTGTTTTCCTTTAAGACCCTTGAGGAAGCTTATATGCTTGCAATAAAAACATTCGACAAGGAACATGTTA
>JAENYW010000003.1 GCA_016841555.1 Tepidibacillus decaturensis | reverse complement strand
ATCAAGTAAATATGTCTAAAAAAACTACTGCATTGAATGCCTATGTTACAGGAATAGGGAAAAATGCAAGGATTGTACTTTGGGATACAACACTGCAAAAATTGAATAAGGATGAAATCCTTTTTATCATGGCTCATGAAATGGGACATTATGTGTATCATCATATCTATTGGATGCTATTAGGAACGATTTTATCCTCCTTCGTCTTATCTTATGTAATCTACAAGCTCATAAATTTGATTATACATCGCTATGGTTACTTGTGGGATATAAAGGTTGTTGGAGATCTTCGTACACTTCCTATATTTTTACTCATATTATCTGTATTAAGCTTTGGTATCGCTCCAATAGAAAATACAATTTCTAGACAGGCTGAACGATCAGCAGATGCTTACGGAATACATATGACACAAAATCATGAGGCTGCTATTACAGCATTTCAAAAGCTTACAGTCCAGAGCTTAGTAGAGCCTAATCCACCAACTATTGTAAAAGTATTTCTTTATGGTCATCCTACTATGGCAGAAAGAATTTATATGTTAGGTAAAACAAAACGATGAAACGCATATGTTATGAAGGGAAATTTTATAGAGGATAATCTGTGAGGAAGGAGAATTATTGATCTATACAGATGTTAAATTATAGATTAAATAGGAAGAGTGATGATTGGTGAAACGGTTAATGAAGTCATCGAATAAAATAGTTGGAGGCGTTCTTGGGGGTTTTGCTGAATACTTTCAAGTAGATTCTGTATGGTTTCGGTTAGGTTTTTTACTTTTTGCTTTTACTATTGATTTTGGAAGTGCTTTATTAGTCTATGTTATTGCTATGGTTGTCATGCCAACAGCTGATGTCAACCATATTTCTAGTGAAGCTTCTTATGATAATCGAAAAATTGAGTTTGGAGAAGTATTTGCTAATCGACAGGTAATTACAATACTTGGTTTAGGACTTATTCTTATTGGGATTGTTTTTTTGTTAGAGCAAATCTATCATGTTCCAATATGGCATACATTCAACATCTACTACTATAGGGTAAAACAATATATATGGCCAGTCCTTCTCATCTTGATAGGGGTTTGGATTCTTTATCGAGTTGGTAAAAAAAATAATGGGTAATATCTACTTTAAATCCAAAGATGAATATTGTTTCAAGAAAAGCTTTTTCCAGAGTAGGAGTGAGCTTTTCTTTTTTGTGAATATTTATAGGTGTTTTACCTTGATTACTTGCAATCTATTTGCTTTAGGAGTAATATGGAAACGTGTTCAATACAAAGTAAATCCTGATGTTTTCAGCATTCGAACACATTAACACTATATTCATGGTAAAAACATTGATTTACATAAATATTTTTAATATAATAAGGATAAGATATATTTAATTTATTCGTTTGACTATAATCTTGACTAATTTAGTCAGGATTAAATCTAAATAGTATAGATGAATGAAATAAGACGGAATAGACAATATAAGCTTTAGTAGTTTTTATATCATTTTTTTCATTGTTGTTTATATAAATTATCATAATAAAGTGGAGGAATGTCATATGACACAGTCTAAATTAACGATTAATGACCTTCATGTTTCTATTGAAGGAAAAGAAATTTTAAAAGGATTGTCGCTTGAAATAAAAGGTGGCGAAGTTCATGCAATCATGGGACCAAATGGAACTGGGAAAAGCACATTAGCATCTACCTTAATGGGACATCCTAAATATGAAGTAGAATCTGGTACGGTCACATTAAATGGGGAAGATGTTCTAGATATGGCTACTGATGAAAGAGCAAGAAAAGGACTTTTTCTTGCAATGCAATATCCTAGTGAAATAACTGGAGTAACAAATGCTGACTTTATTCGTAGTGCGATAAACGCTAGACGTGAAGAAGGCGATGAAATACCTTTAATGAAGTATATTCGCGAGTTAGATGGAAAAATGAAATTCCTCGATATGGATGAAACTTTTGCTCAAAGATATGTCAATGAAGGATTTTCTGGTGGAGAAAAGAAAAGAAATGAAATCTTACAGATGATGATGATAAAGCCTCAAATCGCTATTTTAGATGAAGTGGATTCTGGGTTAGACATTGATGCGTTAAGGATTGTAGCGAATGGTGTAAATGAGCTAAAAAGTCCAGAAATGGGTGTTTTAGTGATTACACATTATCAAAGACTCTTAAATTATATCAAGCCTGATTACGTTCATGTAATGATGAAGGGTAAAATCGTTCGTTCTGGTGGGCCTGAATTGGCTGAAAAGTTGGAAGAAAGTGGGTATGACTGGCTGAAAGAAGAATTAGGAATAGTAGATGAAACGGTTGGTCAAGAGGCCTAAATTGGATAAGGAGGGTATGAAGATGACAGTAAAAATAAATACACTTTTTAATAAGGAACAAATTACCCAGCAATCCAATGCAAAAAACGAACCAGAATGGATGCTAGAGCTTCGAAATAAAGCCTATGATAAATATAGAGAGCTTCCAATTCCTATTCTTGAAAAAACGAAAATTGATAAATGGAATATTGATCAGTTTGAACTGCCTCCTGTTGAAATGAAGGCTGAACAACTGCAAAAGCTTCCAAAAGAACTAGATTCCATCGTCTCAAGTAATATGGAAGAACGAAGTGTACTTGTTCAAAAAAATGGCGCCTGTATATTTCAACAGCTTTCAAAAAAATTAGCGGATCAAGGCGTTATTTTTACAGGCTTGGATTATGCTATTCAGGAATATCCTGATTTAATAAAGCAATACTTTATGAACATTTTATCATTTGATGAAAATAAGGTCATTGCATTGCATACCGCGTTATGGAGCGGAGGTATTTTTCTTTATGTGCCAAAGAATGTAGATGTGGATATCCCGATTCAAGCTCTTTTTTTAGCAGAGAAAAATGGAATACTTCCACATATTTTAATCGTCGCTGAAAGAAATAGCAGTGTAACTTATGTTGATCATCGTTTATCTTCAGATAATGATAATGCCATCGTGCATAATAGTGTGGCTGAAGTATATGTAGGTGAAAACGCAAGGGTTCGTTTTGCAACTATCCACAACTTCAATTCCTCTGATTATGATTATACGTACCGCCATGCAGCAGTAGAAAGAAATGGTAGAATGGAATGGATTATTGGTGAAATGAATGCTGGTAATACGGTTTCTAATAATACCAGTGTACTAAAAAGTGCGGGAGCTGTAGCAGACTCCAAATCAATCTTTGTTGGAACAGGGAAACAAAAAACTAATTTTATTTCAAGAATTATTCATATAGGAGAGCATACAGAAAGTAATATATTATCACGTGGGGTATTATTAGATAACTCTACTGGAATATTTAATGGGATTACAGAAATGAAAAAGGGAGCAGCGAAATCAAACGCTGAGCAAGCAGAAAATAGTTTGATGTTAAGTGAAAATGCACGTGGGGATGCAAATCCTATTCTACTTATTGATGAATACGATTTGATGGCAGGTCATGCTGCAAGTGTAGGTCCAGTAAACCCGAACGATATCTATTATCTTATGTCTAGAGGGATTTCTGAAATGGAGGCAAAGAAATTAATCATCCATGGATTCTTAGAACCAGTAGTATCTAGAATTCCGATTGATGGAATGAGAGAACAGCTTGGTCAGGTTATTGAGAGGAAATTGAAACAATGATAAGCCAAGAGATTCGTAAACAGTTCCCTATTTTGAATCAAAGGGTAAATGGACACCCACTTGTTTATCTAGATAATGCTGCTACAGTTAAAAAACGAATACAAGTTATTGAAGCGACTGATAATTATTATAGAAACATTAACTCTAATGTACAACGTGTGGTTCATAAATTAATAACCTGGGATACTGATACTTACGAAGGAGCAAGAGAAAAAGTAAGAGCTTTTATCTCTGCAAACAGCACGGAAGAAATCATCTTTACCAGCGGAACAACGGCATCGCTTAATTTAGTCGCGCAAAGCTATGGACGTTCTTATCTGAAAAAAGGTGATGAAATAGTTATCACCTATATGGAGCATCATAGTAACCTGATTCCTTGGCAACAGGTTGCTAAGGCAACGGGAGCTACGTTAAAATATATTCCGATGCAGCAGAATGGAACGATGAAACTAGAGAATATTAAGGCTACCATCACAAAGAATACGAAGTTAGTTGCCATGACTCAAGTATCTAATGTACTTGGGACGATCAATCCAATTCAAGAAGTTGCAAAATTAGCACATGATGTTGGTGCTGTTATAGTGGTAGACGGAGCACAAAGTGTTCCCCATATAAAAATAGATGTTCAAGCACTTGATATAGATTTTCTAGCTTTTTCTGGACACAAAATGGGCGGACCAACAGGAATAGGTGTGCTATATGGGAAAAAGCAACTACTTGAAAAGATGGAGCCTGTAGAATTTGGCGGAGAGATGATAGACGTCGTTGAGCTATATGATTCTACATGGAAAGAGCTTCCTTGGAAATTTGAAGGTGGTACACCAATTATTGCGGGAGCTGTTGGATTAGGTGCTGCAATAGATTTTATTCAATCTATTGGTATGGAGGAAATAGAGAAGCATGAAACAGCTTTAGTAAATAATACATTGGAGAAAATGGGAGCTATTGAGGGAGTTAGCATATATGGTCCTATGAAAGAACGTAGTGGACTTATAACTTTTAATATTGATGGGGTACATTCGCATGATGTAGCTACAGTGCTTGATACAGAAGGAATTGCAGTTCGAGCAGGGCATCATTGTGCTCAGCCACTGATGAATTGGTTAAATGTATCTGCAACAGCGAGAGTTAGCTTTTATTTATATAATACGGATGAAGAAATTGATATATTTATAAAAGGATTAAAAAAGACAAAGGAGTATTTTGGACATGTCTTCTCTTGATAATTTATATCGTAGTGTCATTATGGATCATTATCAATCACCAAGGAACAAGGGATCATTAGAAAATCCTGATCTTACCATACAATTAAAAAATCCAACCTGTGGAGATCGTATCACCTTATACATGAAGCTTGAAAATGGGAAAATAAATGATGCCAGATTTGAAGGAGAAGGATGCTCTATTAGTATGTCATCCGCTTCAATGATGACACAAGCTATTAAAGGTCTTGAATATAATCAAGCGTTAGATTTAGCGGATCGATTTTCCAAAATGCTTCTAGGTGAAGAGGTTGAGAAAGAGGATTTTGAGGACTTAGAAGCATTACAAGGAGTGCATCAATTTCCGGCAAGAATAAAATGTGCTACCCTTGCTTGGAAGGCAATGGAAAAAGGAATTAAAGATCATGATCACAATCACGAACACGAACATCATGATCACGATCAAAAGTAAAAGGAGGCTAAACCAATGGTGAAAAAAGCACCCGACATTTCGGAAGAATATAAATATGGGTTTGTGGATAAGGATGTATCGGTTTTTAAATCAGGAAAAGGTATTAGCGCTGAATTGGTTAGGGATATCTCCAGAATGAAAGGAGAACCTGAATGGATGTTAGAGTATCGCTTAAAATCCTTAGAAATATTTAATGAATTTCCAATGCCTAATTGGGGGGCGGATTTAAGCGAGCTTAATTTTGATGATCTGACCTATTATGTAAAACCATCGGAAAAAACAGAAAAATCCTGGGATGATGTTCCTGAAGAAATTAAAAATAGCTTTGATAAATTGGGTATTCCAGAGGCAGAGCAAAAATGGTTGGCAGGAGTTACTGCACAATATGAATCAGAAGTGGTTTATCATAGTATGCAGGAGGAATTAGAAAAAAGAGGCGTTATCTTTATGGACACTGACTCTGCACTAAAGGAACATCCAGAGCTATTTAAAGAATACTTTGGAACAGTTATTCCTAATACAGATAATAAGTTCTCCGCTTTAAATGGTTCAGCATGGTCAGGAGGAAGCTTTGTCTATATTCCTAAGGGTGTAAAATTATATATTTCTGTACAGGCATATTTTCGCATCAATACAGAAGAGATGGCTCAATTTGAACGGACGCTAATTATTGCAGATGAAGGTGCTTCTGTTCATTATGTAGAGGGGTGTACCGCTCCTGTCTATAGTACAGATTCCTTACACAGTGGTGTTGTTGAGATTATTGCTAAAAAAGGCGCTCATGTTCGTTATACAACGATTCAAAACTGGGCAAATAATATTTATAATTTGGTTACTCAACGTGCGATAGCTGAAGAAGATGCGACAGTTGAATGGGTTGATGGGAACTTTGGTGGTAAAGCTACGATGAAGTATCCTGCTGTTATTATGAAGGGTCCAAGAGCAAAAGCAAATATTTTATCTATTGCAATGGCAAGCCGTGGACAAGAGCAGGATGCGGGAGCAAAAGCAATTCATTTAGCTCCAGATACGACTTCTACTATCATATCAAAGTCCATCACGAAGAATGGTGGGAAGGCGACCTATCGTGGAATTGCTAGCTTTAGTAAAAATGCGAAGGGTTCTAAATCTAATATTAAGTGCGATACGTTAATTATTGATGATATTTCAACCTCAGATACCATTCCTTATAACGAGGTAAAAAATGATCAAGTTACATTAGAACATGAAGCAACGGTTAGTAAAGTAAGTGAGGAACAATTATTTTATCTAATGAGTCGAGGTTTAACAGAAGAAGAGGCAACACAATTGATTATTATGGGCTTCATTGAACCATTTACAAAAGAGCTGCCGATGGAATACGCAGTAGAAATGAACCGTCTGATCAAGTTCGAAATGGAAGGTAGTATAGGTTAACCATTTGTTAAGCGTATCAATGGAAAAACAGTATAATGGTTTTTCGTGATACCGATATGATACCGTTTAGTTAAATACGTGTTCGTTATGGCTTTTACGTTTACGTACAGAAGTCAATCGAACACGTATTTTATTTTTATCTTCGCAATATCTTTATCCTTTATATAATACGCCTTTAGATCCTGATCCCTTATGGAATAAATCCAATAGCTTAAATGGGGATAAAACCAATTATTTATATCTTTCTCAGAAGGATATGCCTTTGAGGTGGGATGGGAATGAATCACACCTAGCCACTTTTTTTTATCCTTTTCTATATCATGAAGAACGGGTATAAACACTTTAGGATCAAACTTAAATTGATGAGGAACCTTACTTATATTAGGAATGGGAATAAAGATATCTATTTCTTGCTCGTTATTATTTGCGATAAATAGTCCGCATGCTTCGTCTGGAAGCAATTCTTCTGCATAGTTGGTAAATTGTTTTACTACCTCCTTCTTAATCAATAGCATAAGATATGCTCCCTTCACTAATATTATTAATAATTCATCCTATCATAAAAGTAAAAGTAAGAAAAATGTGATAAAATACACTTGAAAGTCGATTATAATAGATAATATTGGAGCGATTAAATCATGGAATATATCATACTATTCATTATTGGACTGGTTGCAGGGACCTTTGGAAGTATCGTTGGTTTAGGTGGAGGAGTAATAATTGTACCAGCACTTCTTTTGGTTAACTCACTTGGCATACTTGATCAAGCGATTTCCCCACAAAATGCTGTAGGTATATCACTTATGGTAATTATTTTTACAGCTATATCCTCCACACTCTTTAATTATAAACAAAAGACAGTTGACATGAAAAGTGGCGCCTTTTTCTTTTTGGCTAGTGCACCCTTTGCAATTATTGGCGCAATGTTAAGTGAATATATTCCTGTCAAGCAGTTTTATATTTTATTTGGATTAATTATGCTGCTTACTACTTATTTATTAACGAAACAAAAAACGATGAACCCGATACAAATGAAGTGGACCGTAAAAAGAATATATATAGATAAGAAAGGCAATCGATATGAATATGGCTACAACCGTTTGGTAGGGTATTTAATTACAGGGTTTGCAGGCTTACTTGCAGGCCTTTTTGGTATTGGTGGAGGAGCAATACTTGTACCAATGATGGTCATCCTATTTCGTTTTCCTGTGCATGTAGCTACAGCAACATCGATGTTTATTATTCTCTTGTCAGCTATTTTTGGAAGTATATCTCATGTGCTTTTGCATAATATCCTCTATACCTATGTTCTATTCATTGCACCAGGAGCTTATATTGGTGGGAATTTAGGTGCTTATACTGCATCAAAATTAAGTAGTCATACTCTTCTTACTACATTGAAAATAGTGATTATCTTGGTTGCTCTGCAAATGATTTATAAAGGAGTATTTTAAATATTGTAGGAAGTAGTAATGAGAATTGAGGTGTTGGTTTTGGAGAAGAACCAGCGTTTACATATTATTCATATGAATGATCTCCACAGTCATTTTCCTAATATGCCCAAAATATCTACCTACATTAAAAGGGTAAAGGAAGAAGCTACTGTACAAGGAGAGCATGTGCTTGTTGTTGATTTAGGAGATCATATGGATCGTATGCAAATAGAAACAGAAGGAACATTTGGAAAAGCTAATATAGAAATATTAAATAGTTTTGGAACAGATGTAACCACGATTGGGAATAATGAGGGTCTGACATTTACTAAGGAGCTGCTACAACAAGCGTATAAGCATAAACAATTTCATGTGGTTGTTTGTAATATTAAAGATCAGAATACAGGGGAGACCCCAAATTGGTTCAAGGAATATTGGATCCAAGAAGTAGGTGACCTGAAGATTGGGTGGATTGGTGCGACAGCTCCATATGAAACCTTTTATAGGCTACAGGGCTGGAAGGTGGAGGAACCCTTAACATCTATTCAACGGAGTATTCAATCGATTAAGGATCAAGTGGATATTATCATTTTACTTTCTCATCTTGGGTTTAAAGCAGATGAATATATAGCAGAAATGGTACCTGAAATCGATGTTATTTTAGGAGCACATACCCATCGCTTTTTTGAACAGGGGATACAAAAGGAGAAGCAACCTTTAATTTGTCAGGTTGGAATCTATGGGGATTTTGTAGGGCACCTAACTATAGATTATCAGTTTGAAAAGAAGCATATTAAACAGATCAGTGAAAAAACAGTGGATATTCGACAATTACCAGAGGATAAGCTTGTTACTAACCTGATTAATAACAATCGGGCTCAAGCACAAAAGGAAATGAATCAAACGGTAGCATATATACACGATTCACTTCCTATCGCTTTAGATAAAGAAACAGTCTTAGGGAATTTGCTTGCTGATGGAGTTCGAATGTGGGTAGATGCGGAGATAGGTTTAATTAATTCGGGTCAAATATTAGAGGGATTAGAAAGTGGTGCTATCTCAAAAAAAAGAATACATGAAATCTGCCCCTCTCCTATTAATGCCTGTCGATTAACACTTAGTGGCAAACAAGTTAAAGCAACTTTAGAGCAATCATTGCTGGATGAATTCATTTATAAATCCTTTAAAGGCTATGGGTTTAGAGGAGCACAATTGGGGGCTTTATCTATTTCAGGTGTAGAGGTATATTATAATCCATCTGCAGCTCCTTACCAGAAAATCAAACAAATTTTGCTTAATAATAACCCACTCATAGATGAAAAGGAGTATAGCATAGGAACATTAGATATGTTTACGTTTGGTGGAGGGTATTTTTTAATAAAGGAAGGAAAAAATATTCAATATTTTTTGCCAGAATTTCTTCGAGATATATTAGCGTACCAGCTTACCAATGAACATTTAATAAAAGATAGTCATCAATTACGTTGGAAAAAAGCAAATGAAAAGGACAGAGTACAATGATAACTCTGTCCTTTATTTGCATCCAACAACTTATAATGCAGAAAAAGTTTATTTGTTAAATTTATCAAATAACCCTTTGCGTCGTTCTAAGGCTAATAATAATGGCATGCCTAATAAATAAAGAACCCCAAATTGACCAATGCCCACCCAAAGAATTGCTAGCATAATAGATACTTCACTACTGAAAAGTACGCCAAGCATAATTCCAATGAATAGAGCATTTACAATAATAGGAGGCATTGGTGCGAACCATTTATTTTTTATTTTTGAGGTAATAATAGCTGCGATTAATGTAGCAATCGGTCCAACAATGATATCAGCTATACCAGCAGAACTATACAAATTTGCAATAAGAACACCGATTGTTAATCCAGGAATTGCTAACGGAGTGAAGAAAGGCAGAATAGTTAATGCTTCTGAAATCCTAAATTGAATCCATCCATAAGAAATAGGGGCAAAAATAATGGTAAGTACAACGTAAATAGCTGCAATTACAGCTATAAACACAATATTTCTTACATTAAACTTCAAAACAATCCTCTCCTATCCAATTTTTTTTAACCAGGGGTGTTGGCACCCTGCTACTTCAATATAATAACGGAAGGAAATTTTTATTGCAATCATTATTTTTCACTGGTTTGGAAGGAGCCAATAATTTCCCCATCTTCATATTGCTTCAATATATTTTTATAAAGAATGAGGTTATTATCCTTAATGAATTGATTAAATTCCGATTCAGTTACATGGGCAGTACAGCTTTCATTATGTTGGATAAGTTGATGCTTCCCTTTGTTTAGTCCTTCAAAAAACAAGCTGTTTACGTATTCTTTATCCAGTTCTATTTGAATCAAATTTGTCACCTCCATAGGTTTATAATAGGGAAATAATCTACATTTTATCCATTGAAATTATTTTCAGTGATAGGAAGGATGTACTTATACGAAAAAAAAGCTATAATGATAAAGTGTGATATACTATTGAATGTATTGACAAATCCCTATATATTCTTTTATATAGATAAATATCAATAATTTAAGCAGAATATAATAGATATAGTCTAAATCAAATGAAAGATTGAAGGGAGTTTTTAGATGAGCTTTGTAGATGAAATATATGAAATGTATCGTAATCATTTAACTGGAAGTGAAGAAGATGCAGTAGCTCTAGTTCTAAATTTATTACAGGAGCATGATAAAAATGATATTATAAAAAAGATTCAAGATATGGATGATTATGAAATTATACAAATGTTTGCCATGTTTTTAATCGAGATGTTGAAGGTAAAAATGGCACAAGAAGGATTAGGGGATGTTGATTATAAATCTCACCTCAATTCTCGCTATCATTAGGGATTAAGCTAGTATAAAGCTGGGTAGAAAAAAGGGGAAACAAATATGAGACGGATAGGAATAGATAATTGCATACCTGGAATGATATTAGCAAAGCCTATTTACAATGAAATAGGTGCGGTTTTAATTGGCAAGGATATCAAGTTAACCGACACGTTAATCTCAAGATTAACAAAACTAGGTGTGGATTCAGTCTATATTCAGGATGCTAGAACAGATGACATTGAGTATGGTGATGTATTAACGGATAATACAAAAAAAATAGCACTTAAATCAATTAAAAAGACATTTCAGGATTTATATCAAGAAAAAATGGTGCAACGTCCTTTAATTACTGGGGAATTATATGCTACCTTTAAACCAGTATTAGAGCAAATGTTAACCGATATTAAATCAAATAAACATGCGATGCTTATGCTGTCTACCATTTATGTAAGAGATTTATACTTATATACTCATTCTTTAAACGTTGCCTTATATTCAATTTCTATGGGTTTGGCAAATGGTTACAATCAGCAACAGCTTATGGAATTAGGGCTTGGAGCTTTATTACATGATATCGGGAAAACAAAAATACCGCTTTCCATATTAGAAAAAGAAGAACCTTTAACTGACGAGGAGTTTGAATTGATTAAAAAACATGCAGAATATGGCTTTGAAATATTGCGTAAAGAATATGAAATACCACTAGTAGCATCTCATATTGCTTATCAGCATCATGAACGTTTAAATGGTACAGGTTATCCTAGAGGGATAAAAGAGAGTGAAATTCATGAGTATGCAAAAATCGTAGCGATTGCAGATGTATATGATGCTTTAACAAGTAAAAGAGTCTATAAAGAGCCGACATTACCTCATGAAGCTTTAGAGTTTTTGTATACAAAGGTAAATGTAGAGTATGAAAGGAAATGGTTAGAATTATTTAGAAAGACAGTCGCTATTTATCCTTTAGGCACCAGTGTTTCCTTGGAAAGTGGAGAAAAAGGAGTTGTGGTGGATATTAATATTAAATATCCTGGTCGTCCGATTATAAGAATATTGGAGGATGAACAAGGAATTTCACTGTCATCCCCTTATGAAATTGATTTATCTAAGGATTTAACTAAAATTATTACTAGCTGTAATTGCAATTAATGGACAAGGGAATGACAAGGGGACGTTTCGTTTGTCATATTATACTTTTGGATATTAGTCCTGCTATTTTTTTAAAAAATACCTCAGAAGAAAAGGCTTTATTTTATGAAAACCGGGAAATATAGTAAATTTATGTAAAAGGATTGTATGCAACGGTTTATTTTAATGTAGTTAATCCCTTGCTAAATTAGCTAGTTTTAACAATGATTCCTCTTTATCAAAAGAACTAAACCACCTGTAGTCTGTATCATCTAATATTCGATAATGTTGACTAATTAGATTTTGCTGCAGTCGGAATTCCCCTTTTTTTGCAATTTCTCTCCACCAAACTCTTCCGCCCATTGTTTTTTCTTTTGGACGAATTATTCCGTCATGGGCAATGGTTTCTATTATTTCTAAAGGTTCATCACCTAAAGTAGCTTGTAATATTTCACTATCTCTAAATAATGCACAGGTAGTAACCACGGTAGTCCAACTAGGAACTATTCTTCCTTTTTCAATTTGAACAAGGGTTTTTTTTGATATCCCCAATATTTCAGCCATCTTATCCTGGGTATACCCTTTTTCCGTTCGTATTAGCTTTATTTTTTCAGCGATTATTTCTATCAATTGTTTTTTATCCATCTATTAAACACCTCTATGTACAAATGATATATATAGTGTGAATTTACACTATATATCACCTAATGTCAACTTTATGATAATATGACAAGGGGACGTTTGACAAGGGGACGTTTCGTTTGGCATGTTTTCAACATATGCCAAACGAAACGTCCCCTTGTCACTTTTTAGTTGAAATCTTTAAATATTTCTTTTATTTGCTTTTTGTTTTCTTTTCTAAAGTCTGCTATCGTTTTAAAATCTGGTTTTAGCATCCCTATTAACCATATCACTTCTACATTTCTAATTGCTTCTCTTTCTAATCTCCTTAATGATCTTATAGCATTCATGTATCCGTATAGATAGAGCTTTAACAATGTTTTTGGATTATAACTTGGTGCCCCTACTTTTTGTTCATCAGCTTTTATAAATCCCATTGCTTTTACATCTAGCGTTTCCACATATTCATCAATAACTCTTACTGGATTTTCTTCGTCTATGTAATCTTCTACATATTCAGGAAACATCATTTGTTGATTTCTATCTACACCATGTATAAATGCCATCATTTTCACCTTTTCGTTAGTATTTATAGGTATATTATATTATGGGAAATAACGAAAAGCCCTTATAATAAAGGCTTTTCTGATGTTTTTATGAGGTTTTATATTTCTTGATTTTGTCTAATTCTCACACAGTTTGATGTCCCCTTATCAGTTCATCATTTAACTCTAATATTAATATCTCCATATATTCTTGTTGGATAATGATAGATGGTGAATGTAATAGGATTGGTATATCCTATGTTTTCAATGGTAACATAACTTCTTCCATATTCTTCTCCAGCAGAAGAACCTTCTCCTAAATGTTCATAGATTTTTCCTGATGAATCTTTAAATTGATGATTAAATAGACTATAAGCACGTTTTACATCATAGGGAAATTCTTTTTTATAGGTAAATACTATTTCTACTTGTTCTGAAGTTTTATTTATTTCGTCTATGTGTAATCGTTCATCTGGCTGTTTTAATAGCTTTTCCTCTTGTAGATCGACGATAACCTCTAGTTTATCTGTATCTAATGCTTTTAATCGGCTTGCTTTCAAGTAGAGATGTTTTGGACGGTTGAAATAGTTGCTTTGTAGATAAATAATTTCAGTGTAATCATCAATGGGCATACCTATTATTCCATTGGTTATGGAAGCAAATTCTTCACCATTTTCATCAACTAATCTTAAATCATCAAAGCCAAAGATTTTTTTGTTGTTAGCTTCATCATATTTAATTTCTAAGGAAACTCTTGTTGGATAGATGGTTACTTTGTTAAAGTGTATTTTTTGTCCCTCAATCGTTACTGTTTGATTAAGTAAATATTCCTCTTTCATGTTAACAAAGGCTGCTTTATTAATAGGGATGTCAATGCTCCATGCTGATTCTAATACAGTCCCAGAATGTTCTCTTTCATCTTCTTTATTTAATAATTTTAATTTAAATGTTACAATATCAGGTATCTTGGTTTCTTTGATAAATTCAATATCAATTTTACTATGCCTTTTTTTCTTCTTGAGCCATTTTTCTCCATAAGAATTATAGGTTTTGGTTACTTTCCATGGTTCGCCTTGTTCATTCACAAAATCGATAACTTCTATATCAATCATTTCGTATTCACTATTATTTTCGAGAGTATAAAAAAGGATCATCCGTGATTCATCTACAATGACTGAATCTACGGTTACCTTTATCCCATCATGCTCATCTGAAATACCAATAGGTTGGATAAAGTCATGTTCAACAGCCAATTGTAAGCCTTTATCATAATTAATCAAATTGACTATTACATCAAGTCCTGGTATTTTACTCACATAGGCTGCAAATGCAGGAGAGACACGAATAGTAAATACCATAGTTATAATCATGAAGCTAGCAGCTAATGTCATCATCATTTTACTCTTAGCGCTTCGTTTCCGCTTCTTTCCTAAGGCTAAACCAGCTTCGATATAATTGTCTATCGTAGCTGGGAGAGTCATTTCATCTAACTCTTTATTCCTATTTTCTAATTCATTTTCTTCCTTTTCAAACATAGGTTTCACCATCCTTATTTAAATAGGTTCGAAGGTTTTGAAGGGCTTTGTGTAGCCATGTTTTGATTGTGCCTTCGGGACGCTTTAGGACTTGTGCAATTTCAGAGATGGTCATTTCATGAAAATATTTCAGGATAATAATGGTTTGTAATGTCGGGTCTAACAGTGATATTGCTGAATCAAGTCCAACTCGGTCTGTATTTATGCTTTCATAAGGAATATCCTGCTCATTACTTGAAAGAACAACTCTTTTTTTCCTTTTTAGCTCATCTTTACAGTAGTTAATCAGAATACGAGTAATCCAAGTATTAAAATATTTAGGCTCGTTCAGCTTATGTAGGTTTATATATGCTCTGTAGGTTACCTCTTGAATAGCTTCGAGAGAATCAACTTCATTGTTAAAAAAGGCGAAGGCAATTTTATAAAGCTTTGATTTATTGTGATCTATAAGCATATAAAAAGAGCTATCATTCCCTTTTTTTGCTTCTTTGCAAACTGTTTCGATATCCACTTTTTCCCCTCCAACAGATAGGTATATATCTTGTTCTATATATTAGACGCTTTTGAAAGAAAAACAGTTTTATTTTTTTGTAAAAAAATAAACATGACAAGGGGACGTTTCGTTTGTCAGGTTTGAACCTGACAAACGAAACGTCCCCTTGTCACCTTTTGACAAACGAAAACGTCCCCTTGTCACCCTTGTCAGGTTATAGCTTTACCTTTGCGTGCTTGCGTTGAAGCTTTTTCTCGTAAGCAATAGCTCGCTTAGTTTTTTGGTCTAATGGTATTAGTCCACAGGTTTTAGCTTCGCCACAGCCCTGTTTCATATAGCAGGGCATATTCAAATCACCAAATAGGCGTGGTGCTTTTTCTACTAATTGAGTAGTGATTGAGCGATATAACAGTCTTATTTCGTCTTGGGCACGTAAGCAAAGCCTTTTCATTGCATGGTGTCTCCAGCTTACAGCGTTACGAGAATCGGTATACATTGTTGCTATACCCATGGGTAAAATAGCTCTTGCTCGCTCATTTTCCATCATTTCTTCATCGGTATAATGACCGTATAATTCAAAGGCTTTTTCATGATGATAAATCCACTGATTTAACTCTTCCTCCATACCAGCCTTTTTAAGCTCTGGGGGAATGTAATATTCAAACCCACCATCCTTTAATCGAACATAACGAAGGCTTCTTTCATCATAGGTAGCATGTCTAGCTCTCATATCCTGTCTTGCAACAAAAATAGGTACTTTTTTTACAAAGGAAAAAATATTATGTTCTAAGACGGTATTATGTCCACTGTCACGACAGTGATTTACAATACCAAGGTTAGGATCACTTTCGTAGCATAGAGAGCCTGCTTCTGCAGCAAAGCGGTCAGAATCCTCTGTCCACTGGACCAATTGAGCTGCATTAATGGGTAAAGCCTTTGCCAGTTCTACTAATGTAGCATATTCTTTTCTGTTATATGTGAAATCGATTGCCATAGTCTCACCTCTTTTATTTATTTTAGCAGAACTTGTTCATTAATGTCATGAAGGAATAATTAAAATTTTTTATATAGGTTCAGTTGTCTTACTGAATGGAATAAGTATGTATTATGAGGAGGGGAGAAAATGCCTCGTTGGGGAACTAGAAGAAGAGGAAAAATAAAGAAATTAAAAGTGTTTTATATCAGCTCTATTATTTCTATTATTCTTATGGGGCAAACCTTTTTTTACATAGAAAAGCAACTTGAACCAATTTTAATAAGTATTGCTCAAGCAAGAGTAAAGCAGATTGCAACCAATGCAGTAAACGATGCCATATCAAAAAAAATTGCACAGAATACCAATTTTAAAGATTTAATTCAATTTGAAACAGATCAGCAGGGTAAAATTCGAGCTGCCGTTTTTAATTATAGTGAATTTGCAAGAATTATAGGAGAAGCTACAGCAAGGGTAGAGGATACATTAAATGATTTAGAAAAATTAGAGGAAAATATAAAATTAGGGGCTGCATTTAACAGTGAGATCTTTGCAGATATGGGTCCTACTATTCCTATTACAATTGTTCCAATTGGTTCTGTTCAGGTAAATCCAAAAACACAGTTTCAAAATGCGGGAATCAATGTGGTAGTGATGACTGTTTTGATGGATATTAGTGCAGAGGTACAAGTTGTCATTCCTTTTGTGACAGCACCTACGGTTATTACTTCCTCTATTCCTATTGCACAAACTCAAATATTTGGTGATGTTCCTCAGTTTTATTACGATGGAAAGGGAACCTATTATGGACAGAATCCTGGTTCTTCACAAATACCGCCTATTCAAATCATACCAGGTGCACCAGTTGTACCAAACACTTCAACCCCAGAAACAGCACCTTCTTCCACACAGCCAAGCGATCCGTTACCAGGTGTGGAGGAATTTTATCCACTGATACCAAGAATCTCTATTCCATCTAGTGGAAGTGGATAAAGGAGAAGAGATATTATCTTTAGGATATTCTAGAATTATAGTTAATAAAAGTATTGACAAAATATACAATATTAGATATTATCTGAATTGCAAAGACCATTGTAAACGGTCTTTTTTTCATAAAGGGGATAAGGATATGAATTCAGCTGCTTCATTACGTCTAAATATTTTATATATTGGCCGTTTTGTTTCAACGATAGGCGATTGGTTATACATCGTAGCGCTAAGTATTATTTTGTCCAAAAACAATTCTGTTGAGTTAACATTTTTATGGCTTATACGAAGTCTTGCTCCTTTATTAATGCTACCTATTGCAGGCTCTATAGCAGATCGTATAAATAAAAAAGCATTAGCATTGATGGTGGAAATCGTTCGTGGATTAACAGTAATTTTAATGCCATTCTTTTTAGAATCTAATATCTTGTTTCTTCTTATTTTTTTAACTAGTTTTTTTGGCCCCCTTTTTAGTGCAGCCTTAAATCCGATGATTACTTCTTTTACTAATGAGGATAATCGTCATCGAGTAAATTCTATATTGACAACAATAAATGCAGCTGCATTTTCAATTGGTCCATTATTGGGGGGGCTATTAATTATTAAAAATGATGCCTTCCCTTTTCTGTTACAAGCGATTACTTTTTTCATTTCTGGGTTATTGTTTCTATTTATTACGTCACCTAAAATTGAGCAAGCTGCTTCTGATGAAAAAAAGAAATTAAGTATCCTATGGAATGACAGCTTATTTTCCATTAAATATATCTTAAAAAATCGCCTCATCCTTTGGATTACAATAACGGAGACTATTTTTTTACTGGGGGGTGCCGCTTTTGATGCCTATGAAGTATTATTCTTAACAAAGGCATTACATATGAATGAAACAGGTTATGCCTTAATGGTTTCCATTAGTGGCTTCGCTTTTGTTGTTGCAGGATTGATCAATACGATGTTAAATAAGCGAATCTCCCCTACATCATTATTTTTTGGTGGCATCTTCCTTTCTGGAATTGGTAATATCATCTATGCCTTTTCTTTTTATCCTTGGACGGTCTATATTGCTTTATTTTTAACCGCTTTAGGGGTTATTACCTTCAACACGTCTATGGTAACCATCTTTCAATCGATTATTCCAGTTCAACTACAAGGTAGAATCATTAGCTTTCAACATATGCTACCAACGATTGCTTCTACTATTTCTGTAGTTTTAGCTGGAATCGTTATTCCTGTTTTTACCATTCGCGTCATATTTATTGGGTTAGCCATTATATCCATGATAGGAACTATTACTGCCCTTCCTGTGCTAAAGGAATTAGCGTATATCAAAGAAAAAGTAGGAGGAGAAAAGCTAGAAATGCTTTCATAGTCATCGAGATATAAAGATAGTCATCACAGCAGAAATTCCAAAAATAAATTTAATATATTTGTTCGTTTATTCATATACAAAAGCTCCTACTTGAAGAAGTGGAGCTTTTGTTGTTAGCAAAAAAATGATGAATAAAATGGATAAGCTTTAAATAAGATTCAATGAAGGATGTTTAATGAATGAAAGTTGTTTCATTATTCTAAAGCAGGTGAGAATGTGACAGTAGAAAATATACTAGAAGTCAATCAATTATCGACTGTTTTCCATTCAGATGAAGGAGAAATCCCGGCGGTAAATGAAGTTTCCTTTGAATTGAAGCCAGGAGAGACCCTTGGGATAGTAGGGGAATCTGGTAGCGGAAAAAGCGTCACCTCTTTATCCATTATGGGTCTTGTCTCAAAACAAAATGCAGATGTAAAAGGTTCTATTCTGTACAAGGGTAAGGAATTAACGAGCCTATCAGAAAAAAGAATGCGAGCGATTCGAGGGAATGAAATTGCAATGATCTTCCAAGAGCCGATGACCTCGTTAAATCCTGTTTATACGATTGGAAATCAATTGGTGGAAGCAGTCATCTTACATATGTCTCTTTCTAAAAAAGAAGCGGAAAAACGGGCAATAGATATGTTAAAGCTAGTAGGTATTCCTCGAGCAGAGGAAATAATGAATGAATACCCTCATCAGCTATCTGGTGGGATGAGACAAAGGGTAATGATAGCGATGGCAATGTCTTGTATTCCCTCTGTTTTAATTGCAGACGAGCCTACAACAGCTTTAGATGTTACTATTCAAGCGCAAATATTGGATCTAATGAGAAAGCTAAAGGACGATTTTAATACTTCTATTTTATTAATTACCCATGATTTAGGCGTTGTAGCAGAGATGTGTGATCGGGTGATTGTCATGTATGCAGGGAAGGTTGTAGAAGAAGCTGACGTTAGAACTATTTTTCATGATCCAAAGCATATCTATACCAAAGGATTAATTCAATCTACGCCAAGATTATCAGAAGATAGGGACAGATTATATTCTATTCCTGGAAATGTCCCAAGTATAACAAACATGCCAAAGGGCTGTAGCTTTGCCCCTCGTTGTGCAAATGCAATGGATATTTGTTATGAAAAAATGCCTGCACTTATTTCTATTGATGATGGGCACAAGGCAAGATGCTGGTTGTATGACGAAGGGATTAGAAACGGGGAGGGGAAGAATAGTGAATGAACCTATATTAAAAGTAGAAAATTTGAAGAAACACTTCCCAATCTATGGTGGCGTTCTTAAAAAAACCGTAGGGTATGTTAAAGCACTTGATGGAGTCTCATTTGAAGTGAAGAAAGGAGAAACACTATCGCTGGTTGGAGAAAGTGGCTGTGGAAAATCAACCACAGGTCGTACGCTTTTGCGTTTGATCGAACCTACTGAGGGAAGTGTTTTTTTTGAAGGAGAGGATTTACTTGCTTTAAATGATGAGCAAATGCGAATGAAAAGAAGAGATTTACAAATCGTATTTCAAGACCCTTATGCTTCATTAAACCCAAGACATACGATACAAAAAATATTAGAAGAGCCGCTCATTGTACATAAGCTAGGAAATAGTGAAAAACGAAGAGAGAAGGTTTTTCAGCTTCTAGAAACGGTTGGTCTACATAAAGAACAAGCGAAAAGATATCCCCATCAATTTAGTGGTGGTCAAAGGCAGAGAATTGGCATTGCAAGAGCATTAACATTAAATCCAAAATTAATTGTTGCTGATGAGCCTGTATCTGCTCTAGATGTTTCGATACAAGCTCAAGTATTAAATTTAATGGAGGATTTACAGGAACAATTTAATCTTACTTATATATTTATTTCTCATGATTTAAGTGTGGTTCGTCATATATCGGATCGAGTAGGAGTCATGTATCTAGGAAATCTAGTGGAGCTGTCTAATAAAAATGAGATTTATGAACAACCGCTTCATCCTTATACACAGGCTTTACTATCTGCAGTGCCTGAACCAGACCCAGATATCAAGCGAGAGCGGATTATTCTTACAGGAGATGTACCTAGTCCAGCCAATCCACCTCATGGCTGTAAGTTTCATACAAGATGTAAGTATAAAATGGATATCTGCGAGAAAAAAAATCCGAATTTTATCGATGTAGGTAACGGACATTTTGTAGCTTGTCATTTACATCAGCATGATAGGTAGTTAAAAAAGAGTAAACATCTAATCATACATTAGATTTTTACGTATATATATTTGTCCAGCTAAAGAAAGAGGTAGATATACAAAACTATTAGTTAGTTGGAAAATCTTAATAAAAATAAGGGGGCATTATGATGAAAAAGAAAGGATTATACCTGCTTTTTGTTTTAATCTTTACCATGTCTGTAAGCTTAACAGGCTGTGGAGGTAGCAAGGAAACTTCTGGAACAGGACAAAATACCTTGATTTACGGAAGAGGTGGAGATTCAGTATCACTCGATCCGGCAAATGTTACGGATGGAGAATCCATTAAAGTAACAAAAAACATTTATGATACCTTAATTGATTATCAAGATGGGAATACAGAACTAATTCCAGCTTTAGCAGAGGATTGGGAGTCCTCAAAGGATGGTTTAGTATGGACTTTTCATTTAAGAAAAGATGTTAAATTTCATGATGGTACTAGCTTTAATGCAGATGCTGTAGTCTTTAATTTTAATCGCTGGATGGATAAGGATAACGCATATCACCAAGGCGACTTCCCATATTATGGCTACATGTTTGGTGGTTATAAAGGGGATGAAGGACACGTTATTAAAGAGGCTATTGCGATAGATGAACATACAGTTGAAATTCATCTAAACTTCCCGCAAGGACCGTTTTTAAGTAATTTAGCCATGCCGCCATTTGCTATTGCCTCACCTGCAGCCATTGAGAAATATGGTGAAACGTTAGGAGAGCATCCTGTAGGAACTGGACCATTTGTTTTTAAGGAATGGGTTCGCAATGATAAAGTTGTTTTAGAAAAAAATAAGGATTATTGGATGAAGGGCTACCCAATATTAGATCAATTAATCTTTAAATCAATCCCTGACAATTCCGCTAGATTTATCACCATGCAAAGTGGAGAAATTGATTTAATGGATGGAGTAAATCCTGATGATGTTACATTAGCAAAGGAGAATCCAGATTTACAGGTCTGGCTTCGTCCAAGTATGAATGTAGGCTATCTTGCATTTAATACGGAAAAAGCACCTTTTGATAATGTAAAGATTCGTCAAGCATTAAGTATGGCAGTAAATAAACAGGCATTAATTGATGCGTTTTACAATGGGTTAGCTGAACCAGCTAAAAACCCACTACCTCCATCACTTTGGGGATATAATAATGATATTGTGGATTACGAATACAATTTGGAAAAAGCAAAACAATTATTAGCTGAAGCAGGATATCCAGATGGTTTTACTACAGACTTCTGGTATATGCCTGTACCGCGTCCATACATTCCTCAGGGAAAGAAAATTGCAGAAACAATGCAGTCTGATTTCGAAAAGATTGGTGTTACAGTTAATTTAGTAACAGAAGAATGGGCACCCTATCTAGAAAAAACGGGTAACGGTGAGCATACAATGGCTTTACTAGGATGGACAGGAGATAATGGAGACCCAGACAATTTCCTGTATGTATTATTAGATAAAGATAATGCAAAAGGTCCTGATGCTGGTAATATAGCTTTCTATAAAAATGATGAGTTACATGAACTTTTAATCAAAGCACAGCAGTCTGGAAATATTGATGAAAGAACGAAGCTATATGAAAAAGCACAAGAAATTATTCACAAGGATGCACCGTGGATACCATTGGTTCACTCAACACCGCCACTTGTTGGTAAAAAGAACATTGATGGATTCATTCCTCATCCAACAGGTTCAGATAGATTTACAAAGGTATCTTTTAAGTAAGAATGTATTAAAGATGAATTCAGAGGGCAGTAGCATACTGCCCTTTTTTCAACCTAAAGACAGCATGATTTGGAGGTGAAATTATTTATGCTCGCTTATACCATACGTCGTTTATTGATGCTTATACCAGTACTGATTGGAATGTCTTTATTAGTATTCTCCATCATTCACCTGATTCCGGGAGATCCAGCCAAAACAATATTAGGTGAGAAGGCTTCACCAGAAGTACTAGAAAACATGCGTGAAGAGTTGGGACTAAATGATCCATTACTTATTCAGTATAAAAATTATATGCTTGGCTTAGTTCAGGGGGATTTGGGTACTTCGATACGTACCAAGGTTCCCATTGCTAAAGAGATGAAACCATATTTGGCTGGAACGATGGAGTTAACCTTTTTCGCCATGGCCTTTGCACTATTTATTGGAGTAAATGCAGGGATTTTAGCAGCTTGGAAACAGAATTCCTGGTTTGATTATATGGCGATGCTTATTGCTCTTATTGGGGTATCGATGCCAGTTTTTTGGCTGGGCTTAATGGAGCAGTGGGTATTTGCTCAGAACCTTCATTGGCTTCCATCTATAGGAAGAAGTAGTATTATAAATCCTGTGCATCCAATCAGCCATTTTTATATTATTGACACGATCCTAGTAGGAGATTTTGGAGGTTTGTTAGAGGTACTAAAACATCTTATTTTACCTAGTATTGCACTTGGTACGATTCCGATGGCAATTATAGCGAGAATGACTCGTTCAAGCATGCTTGAAGTGATGCGTTCTGATTATATCCGCACAGCAAAGGCAAAAGGAGTGAAAGAATTCTTTTTGGTGTACAAGCATGCTTTGAAAAATGCGTTTATCCCTATATTAACGGTAGTGGGACTACAAACAGGATTATTGCTTGGTGGAGCGGTCTTAACGGAAACCATTTTTGCATGGCCTGGTATTGGTAAATATTTATATGATGCGATTTCCATTCGAGATTATCCAGTCATTCAATCAGGTATTCTAATCATTGCATTTATATTCGTAATGATTAATCTTATCGTTGATTTATTATATTCCGCTATTGATCCAAGAATAAGATACCGTTAAGGAGGGGAAATATGAGCCAAATACAACATCAAACAGTTATTAATCAAATGAAGATGAAGGAAAGGGTTGATTCTCCTTGGATGGATATGTGGAGACGGCTTAGAAAACAAAAACTAGCAATGATAGGTGGATTCATTATTCTCTTTTTTATCTTATTAGCCTTCTCAGCACCATTGCTTACTTCATACTCCTATAAAGCAGTTGAATTACCCTCAAGATTTTTACCTCCTTTTTCGGAAGGACATTTTTTGGGCACAGATGATTTAGGACGGGATTTATTTACACGTATTATATATGGAGCACAAATTTCATTACGTGTTGGCTTTTTAGCAGTTATTGGTTCTGTTATCATTGGTACATTTCTTGGATTATTAGCTGGTTATTATGGAAAATGGGTGGATATGCTTATATCGAGAATCTTTGATATTATGCTAGCATTCCCCAGTATTTTATTAGCAATAGCCATTGTTACCATATTAGGACGTTCATTAACCAACGCATTAATTGCAATTGCTATCGTAAATATTCCTACCTATGGCAGACTAGTGCGTTCTAAAGTATTAACCCTAAAGGAAGAAGAATTTATTATTGCTGCTAAAGCAGTGGGGATGAAGGATAGTAGAATTATTTATAATCATTTATTACCTAATAGTATGACACCGATTATTGTTCAAGGGACACTCGGCATTGCAACGGCTATTATTGAAACAGCAGCGTTGGGCTTTTTAGGGTTAGGGGCTGAACCTCCGATTCCTGAATGGGGAACGATGCTTGCCGATTCAAAGGATTATATTCAATTAGCTCCATGGACGGTTATTTTTCCAGGGGTATCTATTATGCTAGTTGTTTTAGGATTTAATTTATTTGGAGATGGGTTAAGAGATGCTTTAGATCCGAAGATGAAGCTATAAAACCGATACAGGATATAATGGGATCAATAATTTGCACTTGATTTGGTAGGAGGAAGTTGTATATAATATTATCCAACATAAGCATATCAAGTGCATTGATGAGAAGGAGAGTAGTTAAAGGAAAAAGGAAAAGCGAGCCGGGTTGGTGGAAGCCGGTCTTTGAACTTTAGCGAAGCGCACCTTTGAAATGTTTAGCTGAACAGCTAAGTAGGCTAAATCGGATTTATTCCGTTATCATACGAAGTGGATGTTTTGATTTATGTTTAAAATTGAACAAACCAAAGCATCAATAAGGGTGGTACCGCGAGAAACCTCTCGTCTCTTTTAGATGAGGGGTTATTTTATGTTTTTTTATGTGCATAAGGAAAGGAAGATGATTAATATGAAAAAATATGTGGCAAAGGTTTTTTCAACCTATATTAATTTAAGTGAAGACGAGATTGTTTCTCTTTTAGAAACTCCGCCAAACCGTGAGATGGGGGATGTTGCATTTCCTTGCTTTTCATTAGCAAAGACCTTTAAGAAAGCACCTCAAATGATTGCAGAGGAATTGGCGGATGCGTTTAAAGATGATTTAGTAGAAGCAAAAGCAATAGGACCATATTTAAACTTCTTTTTTAACCGTTCTAAGTATGCAGCACAACTAGTCGAAAATATTCTGGCTAAGAAAGAGAAGGTTGGAGAAGGAGAAGAGGGCAAAGGAAAAACGGTTGTTGTAGACTATTCCTCTCCAAACATTGCAAAGCCATTTAGTTTACCTCATTTACGTTCAACGATGATTGGAAATGCTATTGTTAAATTACATCAGGCTTTAGGATATAAAGTGGTTGGAATTAATCATTTAGGGGACTGGGGAACACAATTTGGAAAAGAAATTGTTGCCTATAAAAAATGGGGAAATGATGAAGCGATTCGAGAAAATCCAATTGAAGAACTAGTAAAAATTTATATAAAATTTCATGAGGAAGCAGAAAAACATCCAGAATTAGAGGATGAAGCAAGAGAATGGTTTAAAAAGCTTGAAGAAGGTGACGAGGAAGCAGTTCGATTATGGAAGTGGTTTGTAGAGGAAAGCTTAAAGGAATTTAATAAAATATATGATCTCCTTGGTGTTTCCTTTGATCACTTTATGGGAGAAAGCTTTTATAACGATAAAATGGACCGAGTGATTAATGAATTAACAGATAAAGGATTATTAGAGGAAAGCGAAGGAGCTATGATAGTGGATTTATCTGAGCAGGATATGCCACCTGCGCTGATTAAAAAGAAGGATGGTACCTCTATCTATGCAACCCGTGATTTGGCAGCGGCTCTTTATCGGAAGGATACCTTTGATTTTGAAAAATTATTTTATGTGGTAGGAAATGAACAATTCCTTCATTTCCAACAGATTTTCGCTGTAATGAAAAAGATGGGCTATAAATGGGCGGATCAGATGCAGCATGTTCCTTTTGGGCTAATGCTATTTGAGAATAAAAAAATGTCTACTCGAAAAGGAACCATTGTGCTATTAGAAGAAGTACTTCAAAAAAGTATTGAAATGGCTGACAAAATTATTGAAGAAAAGAATCCAAATCTGCCTAATCGTCAAGAGGTGGCAGAAGCGATTGGTGTGGGTGCGATTATTTTTAATGATCTGAAGCATCATCGTATGCACGAAGTCAATTTCTCCTGGGAAGAAGCACTGAATTTTGAAGGAGAAACAGGACCATACGTTCAATATACCAACGCAAGAACGCAAAGTGTACTGAGAAAATCAGATTTTGAAGAGAAGGATTTAATAAATCTTGAGGGCCAATTTATCCAAGGAGAAGCTGCTTGGAACTTGGTTGTCATGCTGAGCCAATATTCAGATGTTTTAGGTAAAGCCGCTAATCGAGCAGAACCATCTATTTTAGCAAGATATCTGTTAGATATTAGTGCGCAATTTAACCGTTTTTATCATCAAGAGAGAATTATTGCAGAAAATATGGATGAACAAAAAGCAAAGCTAGGATTATCATTAGCAGTTTCCTATACTTTGCAGCATGGGTTAACAATAATTGGGTTAAAAACACCAAGTGCTATCTAAATTTATAAAGAAAAGACTGTTGCAAAACGAATGGTATAATTCGTCAGACTGACGAGAAACTCGTCAGGATGCAGCTTGTAAAGAAAGTACTAGATCAAGGCGCAACGACATCTAGGGATTGCAGCGTATAGGGAAATACGTAAGAGTCCTAGATGGAGGAGCAACGCAGAGATAGGGCTTTCTCTACAAGCTGACGAATGGTATAATTCGCAAAGCAGCAGCTTCTTTTTTTTTATGCAAAATCTCCATTTCTATTCATCTTTAACATTTTTCGATATAATAAAATGAGAGTAATTCTTATGGAGTCTTGAGGTGCGGATAGATGATGAAGAAATTGGAGGGTAAGAAATGGGAGATAAATTAAAAAAAGAATGCCAATCCTATAGAGATAAGCTTGTTGCTTGGCGCAGATATTTTCACCAATATCCAGAATTATCATTTTTTGAAAGAAAAACAACCAAAAAGATAGAAGCGATTTTAAAAGAAATAGGTTTAGATGTGTATCTGGTAAGAGGTGGCGTAGGAGTAGTTGCAGATTTGAAAGGAGTAGCTCCGGGACCTACTATTGCATTACGTGCAGATATCGATGCACTTCCTATAGAGGAAGAAACGGGTAAGGAGTATACTTCGAAGTATTCTGGAGTGATGCATGCATGTGGACATGATGGACATATGGCTATTGTATTAGGAGCTGCACATTTACTAAGTAAATATAAGAATTCCCTTAAGGGTACGGTAAGGTTTATTTTCCAACCAGCTGAAGAAAAAGCTCCTGGTGGAGCAAGAATAATCATAGATGAGGGCTTTTTGGATGGAGTAGATTACATCTATGGACTTCATTTATGGAGTGGGGTTCCAGTGGGAAAATTTCAAACCGTTTCTGGTCCAATGATGGCTTCATCAGATAAATTTTCTGTGAAAATTTTCGGTAAGGGTGGACATGCCGCTATTCCACAAGATTCGTTAGATGCTGTTTTAATTGCATCTAACCTCGTTATTAACGCTCAGCACATTATAAGTCGTAAGCTTGACCCACTACAATCTGGAGTAGTAACCTTTGGAAAAATTCAAGCAGGAAGTAATTTTAATATTATTGCAGATAAAGCGGAATTGGAAGGTACGGTACGAGCGTTAAATGAGAATGATAGAAATTTAATAAAAAATTGGTTGGAGCAAACGATAGAATATACTTGCAGAATGCATGGAGTTACTTATCAATTTAATTATGAAGATGGATATCCTGCAGTGATTAATCACGAAATGGAGGCAAGTCGTTTAATGAAGACAGCAGAAAAGGTTTTCGGAGAAAATAACGTGGTAACGATGCAACCAATTATGGCTGGAGAGGATTTTTCTTATTATTTACAAAAGGTACCAGGATCCTTTTGCTTTGTGGGAGCCGGAAATAAAGAAAAAGGAATGAACTATCCTCATCATCATCCTAAATTTGATATTGATGAAGAGGCTCTCTCTTTGGGATTAGAATTATTAAGTCGAGTAACACTTGAGCATCCAGGGGACATGTGAGTGAATACAGCAAAGAAGACTCTTCTTAACATTTATATGGAGAATGTGAAGTTTTAAAAATACTATCTAAGTAAGGCTGAGATTAATTTTTTCATAAATTTATTACATTTAATATTTTTATTCTTCATGTTTTCATGTAAAATGTAATTAGAAAGTGAAAAAATGATGATAAAATTTGAAGTTTTTCTACATAAAGAATATAATAAGGCGTGACTAAGACACATTTCTTTTATACCTGTTATATTGCTATAGCATTAGGGGGAGACAATGATGACTCAATATGATAATAAAAAAATTTTAATTGCTGATGATGAACCGCAGATGCTCGAGCTTCTTAGGGCATATTTAGCAAAATCTAAATTTGATGTTGTAGAAGCTGCAAACGGGTTAGAGGTATTAGAAAAAATAAAAGATACGACATTTGATTGTATTGTATTAGATGTGATGATGCCTGAAAAGGATGGATTATCTACTTGTTTAGAGATTCGAAAACTATCAGAGGTTCCTATTATTATGCTTTCAGCTAGAGGAGATGAACTTGATCGAGTACATGGACTCGAGCTTGGTGCGGATGATTATATTGTAAAGCCATTTAGTCCAAGAGAGCTAGTAGCACGAATTAATTCACTCCTTAGAAGATCTCAAACTCCTGTAAAAGCAGATCACGAAGTAAGTGAACGTACATTTGGTGGAATTTCGATTGATGAAAAGGGTAGAAATGTTAGGATTAATGGGGAAGAAATTGAGCTTACTCCTAAAGAATTTGATTTACTGCTTTTCTTAACCAAGCATACAAATCAAGTATGGACGCGTGAGCAAATATTAGAACAGGTTTGGGGATATGGATTTTACGGAAGTTTAAGAACGGTAGATACGCATATTAAGACCCTCAGGATGAAGCTAGGCGATTTTTCGAATTATATAACAACCATTTGGGGAGTAGGCTATAAATTTGAGGTGTTGTAATATGCGATTAGGTATCAGTACAAAATTATGGATTACGCTTATTATTCTTTTACTTGGAAGTAGTTTATTTACCTATTGGACGACATTAATTATTTATAAGCATTTTTATGTAGCTCAAACAGAGGAACAACTTTCAGAGCAAGGAAGTAAGTTATCAGCATTATATCAGGGTGGTCCTATTACTCCGGAACTTAAAGATAAAGTAATTTTAATGAATAGTATTTCCAATGAAGAGATAAAGCTTGCGGATAACCTAGCCATTTTAGGGGAATGCTTACCTATCAATCATAAAGACCCGTATTTGCAGCTTTTACGTGAAAAATTGTTTAATGGAGAAGTGATAACGGTTGTTGGTGAACATGCACAATGTGAGAAAGATATTATAGCAGTTGCTACTCCATTAATGGATCCAAGCACGAACCAATTGGTTGGAGCTATTTTTGTATTTAGAAAATTAGCAACGATTTATGATGCTATATCCGAAATTAAGTTTATGTTGTTTATGTATATCTTCCTATTCATCTTATTAGGTATTATTGTTGGCAAACTTATTACGAATAAATTGACCAGACGCATACGACAGATGGAGTCAGTTGCTACTAAAATGATGGATGGAGATTTTAATGCAAAACTAGTGGATCATTCAAAAGATGAAATTGGAAAGCTAGGACAAACAATTAATCATCTTTCTGATTCGTTAAAAACAACGATTCAATTGTTATCAAAGGAAAAAAAACAATTATCACAAATTTTAGATGGTATTCGTGATGGAGTAATTACCGTTGATAAGGACGGCGGCTTAGTAAAATGTAACTGTTCTTCTCGGAACCTACTTGATAAGCTAGGTATAAGCAAGGAGGATTTTTTACTTCTTCCAATTATCAAACAAAATTTTGATAAAGTGCTTAAACAGAAAGAAATTATTGTCGATGAAACGGAGCTAGGAGAATTTGTATTTATTCTATATTTAGCTCCACTAATAGAGAAGGATGAACTATGGGGAACCGCAATTGTTATTCATGATATCACATTAGAACGGAAAAGAGAAAGAGATATTCGGGAGTTCCTTGCCATGGTTTCTCATGAACTAAGAACTCCTTTAAGCTATATGAAGGGATATACGGAAGCCCTTATTGATGGTATTGCAGGAACGAAAGAGGTAGAGGACAGATATATCACAACAATTGATAATGAAACGAAAAGAATGGAACGCTTGGTAAATGATCTATTGGATTTAACCAAGCTTGAAAATGCAGCTTATACGATGAACAACGATCAAATTCATTTAGATCATATCGTGGATAAGGTTGTAACACGCTTTAAAAAAGCTTATGGAAATAAAGGAGTAGTATTAAATTTTCAAAACATTGGTGATAATGAATTGCGGATGATAGGTGACGAAGACCGTATTATTCAAATCTTGGTTAATTTATTCGACAATGCACTAAGGCATACCCCCGTTGATGGTGAAGTAGCTGTTAAAACCTATTTGAAAGATAAATATGTTGTGGTAGAAATTAGCGATACAGGAGAAGGAATAGAAAAGAAACACCTAGATAAAATTGGTCAAAAATTCTATAGAATTGATAAAGCAAGAAGTAGGCAGCATGGTGGAACAGGGCTTGGATTAGCCATTGTAAAACAAATTGTTGATAAATTAAAAGGAAAATTAGAGATAGAAAGCGTAGTAGGAGAAGGTACTACCTTTAAAATTACATTTCCTTCAATATAATCAAAGGTGTCATTCAAATAAAACCCCCAGGTTTGGGGGTTTTCATATATCACTTGTTCTTTGATTTTTTTTCCCACATTCGTAAATAGGGTGTTGGATCAAAAGCCCATTCAGTCCGACCATTATACTTATACATCCCAAAATGTAAATG
>JAENYW010000330.1 GCA_016841555.1 Tepidibacillus decaturensis | reverse complement strand
CAAGAGGTATCAAACCTTTCATTAGAAGTGATAGAAAAAAATAAACGATTAGAAAAAATGTCTTTTGCATCAAAAATGAATGTAGAACAGATTACTACCTCTGCTAAAGTTTTTGATATAAACGAAAAGGTGGAAGTTGTATCTCAATATTTTAAAGAAGATACGGAGGAATTAGGGGTGGTTATCCAAGAAAATAATCAGCCTATAGGCTTAGTGATGAAGGAAAAACTGAATCAAGAGCTTGTAAAGCCTTATGGCGTATCGTTATTTTGGAAACAACCAATTAAACGACTAATGGATCCTAATCCTTTAATTATTGAAAGTCACCTTCCTATTGATATTCTAGCGCAAACGATGTTAGCTAGAGATTATCGTCAGATGTACGATTATGTTATTGTTACAAAAAACAATCAAATATTAGGTATTGTTTCCATTCAAAATATTCTTGATTTTATTGCGAATGTAAAAATGGAAATGGTCAGTCAAGCGAATCCATTAACAGGATTACCAGGTAATAAACAAATTAATAAAGAGATTAACCTTCGATTGCATGATGAAATGAAATTTGCATTAATTTATGCAGATATTAACTATTTTAAATGGTTTAATGATCGATTTGGATTCCAAAAGGGCGATCAGGTTATTAAGCATGTAGCGGATTTATTGCAAGAGGTTGTTGCTGAAAATGGAACTGCAACAGATTTTGTTGGACATGTTGGTGGTGATGATTTTGTCGTCATCACGTTACCTAAAAAGGCAATGGAGATTTCAGCAGAAATCATTAAACGATTTGATCGTGAAATGAAAAAATATTCGAAGGATGGTCAGAATAAACAGGTTACTATTGTTGATCGTGAAGGGAATCCAGTATTAGCAAAGGGGCTTGGTATTTCCCTAGCTTTAATAGACTGTCAGAATCCTGGAAAGACTAATATTGAACAGATTTCTGAAATTTCAGCAGAAATAAAAAAGGAAGCAAAGAAGGCAAATGGAAGTAATGCTACCTATCATAGCTGTTAATTGACACCATAATTATTTCCGAGGACATCGCAGAAAGTGACAATAATAGAGATATTTTTTGATAACTATATACAGATAACGACATGTTTTTGAATGGGGCTGAAAATTAGGTAATTAATACCTATTTTACAGCCTCTTCATCGTTTTATACAAGATTTAAGACAGGAAAATGGTCACATATATCGAAGATTATAAAGATACTTTTACAGGGGGAATTATATAGTGAATAGAAATTTAATTGTTCTAAAATCCTTTATATCCATTATCTTATTTATACCAGCATTGATCTTTGAACATGCTTCGACAGAAAGAAACGTTATCATCATACTATTATTTTCCTTACTTCTTCTTTGGGGTTTTATTCGCCCTTTATTAAGTCCCAATTCTTGGTTGTTTATCATCGATGGGATTATTATTTTTATCTTAGAATATCAAACAAGGTTTGTTACTAATTATTTCTTTCACTCTTTCTATATATTGTTACTCATTGAAGGAGGACTATCCTTACAAAGGAAGCAGATGACGATAGTCTCCATTATTATTGTCCTGCTCTCCTCTGTAAAATTTATTAACTATATTTGGTATAAACCTAATGCTGCAAGTATTTCTGAAACGTTGTTTCATTTTATTTTTATATTGTATCTTATTACGGTTATTCATTATATGCTGCTCCAGAAAGAGGGAAGGGGAAGAAATCAACTGTTATATAATGAACTGCTGCATACCCATAAGGAATTAAAAAAGTATATGAAGCAATCAGAGCATACGGCAATACTTGAAGAAAGACATCGTATTGCAAGAGATATACACGATTCTGTCGGTCATCAATTAACCTCTTTGATTATGCAATTAGAAATGACGAGCCTGCAAGCAAAGCAAAATGAAGCTTCTAGTGAGATACAGATAATGCTAACAAAGGCAAAGCAAATAGCTAGAGAAAGCTTATCTGAAACAAGAAAAGCAGTTAACGCACTGCAAACAGAAGGTTTTGAATTAGCTTCAATCAAGGATTGGCTAGTACGTCTTCACGAAGAATATGACATCGATGTAGAGCTTAATACAGATGAGAAAACGACAAAGTTATCTTTATCTCCAGAAAAAAACATTGTGATATATCGTGTCATACAAGAATCTATTACAAATGCAATACGCCATGGAGATGCAAAAAGCATCAAAATCTTTTTAGAAAAAAAGGATGAAAAACTATTTTTTCAAATTAGGAATAGCTTAAAGCAATCTATTACCTATAAAGAAGGATTTGGTATGAGAAATATGAGGGATCGGATAGCAAGAATAGATGGTAGTATTGATTTTCAAACAAAGAATAATATCTTTCAGGTAATAGGTAGCCTACCTATCAATGAATTGAAAAATGGCGACTCTTATATAGGGGGAGATAACAATGATTAAAGTAATGATTGTTGACGATCAATCCATTGTTAGACAAGGCTTAAAGATGCTAGTTGATCATATGGAGGATATGATGGTAGTTGGAGAAGCGAAGGATGGCCAAGAGGCATATAATCAAACGAAGTGGCTTCAACCTAATGTGATATTGATGGATATAAAAATGCCACATGTAAATGGAGTGGAGGCAACAAGTCGAATTAAAAAGGA
>JAENYW010000329.1 GCA_016841555.1 Tepidibacillus decaturensis | reverse complement strand
TACTTGCTAAAAAGTGTCCAAAACTGTCATCACCAATTTTCCCTGCAAAAAAACTGTATCCACCCAATTTTGCAATTGCAACCGCAACATTTGCTGGCGCACCTCCAGGAGCACGAACAAACTGATCTACCTGTGATAGCGGCTGTCCATTTTTTAATGGAACAAAATCAATCAATGCTTCTCCAAATGTGATAATTTTATTCATATATTCCACTTCCTTTCGAATTAATGGTAAGCACATTTTCTACAATTATATCTATTTCCTCTTTTATTGGTCTATACTTTATTCAAAAAAATGATGCTCCATATATAAAGGAGCACCCATTTTTTGTGTAGTTTTTCTTTCTACACCATTTTACTTACATTTAAATATTCATCAATCTGTTCATCTGTTAGAATACCTTCGTCTTTAACTACTTGCCTCACTGTTTTTCCAGAAGCATATGCTTTTTTAGCAATTTCAGCTGCTTTATCATAACCGATGATAGGATTAAGTGCAGTAGCTAAAGCTAAGCTTTTTTCCATTAATTCTACAGCTCGTTCTTCGTTTGCTGTAATGCCCTTCACAGCACGATCATTAAAGGCTTTGATTCCATTGGTTAAAATGTTTAGCGAATGAAGTAGATTATAGCCAATGACAGGCATCATTACATTTAACTCTAATTGTGATGCTTGCCCTGCAGAAGTAATCGTTGCATCATTGCCTATCACTTGACTACCAATCATATTCATCATCTCTGCCATCACTGGATTTACCTTTCCAGGCATAATGGATGAGCCTGGTTGAACCGCAGGTAATGTTATTTCTGCTAACCCTGTTCTTGGACCAGAGCTTAATAATCTTAAATCACTTGCAATTTTTATTAAATGGATAGCCAGGTTTTTCAAAGCCCCGCTTAGCTTTATTGCTCCCTGTGTGTTCTGCATAAACATAAATCGCTCATCAGGGGTACGGAAAGGATATGCTGTGAATTCTGCAATTTTTTCAATTGCCACCGTAGCATAGTCAGGGTGTGCATTAATACCCGTTCCTACTGCATTACCACCCAAGCCAATTTGATAAAGCAATTCTAAGCTTTCTATAATGGTTTTTTTTGCTTCCTCTAAGGTAGCTTTATATCCATAGAATTCTTGTCCTAATCGCATAGGAACAGCATCCTGCAGATGCGTTCTTCCAGACTTAATAATATGATAAAAATCCTTTCCCTTCTTATTTAGTGCTGCAATAATTTCGTCTAACACTGGTAATAAGTCATGATGAACAGCTTCTACCGCAGCTATATTAATTGCGACATGGATGGTATCATTGGTCGATTGCGCCATATTTACGTGATCATTTGGGTGCACGAGGCTTGTATCTCCTTTTTCTCCACCCAATAATTCGATAGCTCTATTTGCAATTACTTCATTAGCATTCATATTTTGAGAGGTTCCTGCCCCTGCTTGATATACGTCAACAACAAAATGCTGATCCCATTTGCCTTCGATGACTTCTTTTGTAGCCAGCATAATAGCTTCCGCTATTTTTTTATCCAACACACCTACTTTCCCATTGGCATAAGCAGCGGCATATTTAATAATTCCTTGAGCACGTATAAACCTTCTTGGTAAATGTAAGCCGCTAATCGGAAAGTTTTCCACTGCTCTTTGTGTTTGTGCCCCATAATAAGCATCAACAGGCACCTTCACTTCTCCTAAGGAATCTCTTTGTATTCGATATGTATTTGACATGTTGTATACCTCCTAGATTTTTCATGATCCTTTTTATTAATTCTTTCCCTAATTATATCAAATGATAGTGATTCTCGTTAATAGATGAAGTATTTTTTCACACTTTTACGAAACTTTTCTAACCGTAAAAATAAGTATTTTAATCTCCTCCCTTTTCAGAAAGGATCAAACATTATACAATTTAACTAACAAAAACAGTTAACTTAATGGAGGTACTCAATGAATAGAGAAGAATCGGAAAGATTATACCAAGAAGCACAGGATGTAATTGTTGGGGGTGTTAACAGCCCCTCCCGTTCCTACAAAGCAGTCGGTGGAGGTACACCCGTTTTCTTTGAAAAAGCAAAGGGTCCTTATATGTGGGATGTAGACGGAAATAAATACATTGATTATCTTGCAGCATATGGTCCATTAATTCTAGGGCATGGACATCCAAAGCTAGTGGAAGCAATTTCTCAAGCAGCAACAGATGGTACTCTTTACGGAACCTCTACCAAGTGGGAAGTGCAATTTGCTAACATGATTCGTGATGCTATACCGTCTATGGGAAAAATTCGTTTTGTTAATTCAGGTACCGAAGCAGTTATGACCACCATTCGCGTAGCCAGAGCATATACTGGTAAAACGAAAATACTAAAATTTGAAGGCTGTTATCATGGCCATTCTGATTTAGTCCTTGTTGCTGCCGGTTCAGGACCTGCAACGCTTGGTATTCCAGATAGCGCAGGAATACCAAAAAGTATTGCAAATGAAGTGATTACCGTTCCCTTTAATGATATCGAAGCTTATAAAGAGGCTCTGAACAAATGGGGAAATGCGATTGCCGCGGTATTAGTTGAACCGTTCGTAGGGATCTTTGGTATTGTAATGCCTAAACCAGACTGTTTAGAACAAGTAAATAAATTAACCCACCAACATGGTGCCTTAGTGATTTA
>JAENYW010000328.1 GCA_016841555.1 Tepidibacillus decaturensis | reverse complement strand
CATTGCGCTTTTTTCTTTACACTATAATTTTTGTTCATAGTAAATGTGGAAAAGCATATATATTAAATAAGACAAGTTAGGAGGAGCAGTATGTTTTTTGAAAAAAGGAAATGGTTATTGGTATTCCTTATACCTAGTTTGTTGTTCTTCATCTTTTCTTTTCCTATCTTTGCACAAGATAACATAGGATTAAGTGCTGAAGGGGCTATCCTAATGGATGTTCAGAGTGGTAGGGTGCTTTATGAGAAGAATATAAATAAAAAAATGAGAATTGCTAGCTTAACGAAAATAATGTCTGCCATCGTAGCAATAGAAAATGGTAATCTTAATGATATCGTAACGACAAGTGATTTGGCCTACGGAACAGAAGGGTCATCTATTTATTTAAAAAGTGGGGAAAAGCTAAGCCTTGAAGATATGCTGTATGGACTTATGCTACGTTCAGGAAATGATGCTGCTGTTGCGATAGCAGAACATATAGGTGGATCGATTGAAGGATTTGCCTATTTAATGAATGAAAAAGCGGCATATTTAGGAATGAGTCACTCTTATTTTGTTAATCCACATGGCTTAGATCATAAAAACCATTATTCAACACCTAAGGATATGGCTATATTAACAGCCCACGCTTTACAAAATCCTACTTTTCAGCAAATTGTTAGTACAAAAACAAAAACAGCACCACTAGAAGGAGAAGCATGGGATAGGAAATGGCTGAATAAAAATAAACTATTAAGTATGTACCAATGGGCAGATGGAGTAAAAACAGGGTATACAAAATTATCTAGAAGGTGCTTATCTTCCTCAGCTACAAAAAACGAAATGCAATTAACGGTTATTACATTGAATGCGCCAGATGATTGGAATGATCACATAAAATTATTTGAGTATGGATTTGAGCATTATCAGCCTACAATCATAGCGAAAAAAAACCAAGTACTAGAACAAGTAAAAATTAAAAAAGGTGACGAAAATGTTTCTCTTATTGCTAGTCAAGATTTAATTTATCCTCTAACAAATGAAGAAAAGGAGAAAATTACGAAGAAAATGATATGGACAAATAATGTTGAAATAAAACCAAATCATGTCGTTGGGATTATGCAATATTATTTAAACGATCAATATATAGGAAGTGTATCATTAAAAATATTAGATAAAACCACATGGTCACAAAACATTATGCATGTTTGGAAGGGGTTCTGGGGAGGAGAATAGGGTTGGTCAATTGGATTTGGTTATTACTTATTATTATTGGTATTGCAACGGCAGCTTTTAATGGGAATATAGAGCTGATTAATCATGCAGTCTTTGAAGGGGCAAAAACGGGAGTAACCATTAGCTTTGGTTTAATTAGCATTTTAGTTTTTTGGTTGGGTATCATGAGAATTGCAGAAGAAGCAGGGCTGTTAAAATGGATTAGTCGATTACTCCAACCAATTGTACAGTGGTTATTTCCTGAAGTACCAAAGAATCATCCAGCATTAGGATATATTATTTCAAATATGACTGCTAATTTGTTTGGGTTAGGGAATGCAGCCACACCTATGGGGATTAAAGCAATGCAGGAATTACAGCAGCTTAACCCCTATAAAGAAAAAGCTACTCCTGCAATGTCTACTTTTCTTGTACTTAATACCTCAAGTATTACGATCATTCCAACGACAGTTATATCCATTCGCATGACGTATCATTCTGCTTCCCCTACTGAAATCGTAGGGACGACAATTTTGGCAACCTTATTTTCTACACTTACAGCTATACTTCTAGATAGATGGTTTCGTTATAGATAGAAAAAATAGGAGAGGGGAAAGAAATGACCAATATCATTTCTGCATTGTCGTTATGGATTATTCCTGTTTTAATCAGCTTAATTATCGTTTTTGCTATCTGGAATCGAGTTCCTGTCTATGAAACCTTTGTTGAAGGAGCCAAGGATGGATTTCAAACAGCAGTACAAATCATTCCTCATTTAGTTGGTATGATGGTAGCTATTACAATATTTAGAGAGTCTGGCGCACTTCAAATGCTTACTCAATTTCTAAATCCCTTTTTCACACTCATGCATTTCCCAACAGAAGTATTCCCTCTAGCAATGCTTCGACCGATTAGCGGAACAGGCGCTTTAGCATTAACCACTGATTTAATAGCGAATTATGGTCCTGATTCTTTTATAGGGAGACTTGCATCTACTATGCAAGGAAGTACAGATACAACATTATATATTGCTACAGTTTACTTTGGTGCTGTTGGTATAAAAAAAATAGGATATGCCGTAAAGGTAGGACTGTTAGCTGATTTGGTGGGGATAATAGCTTCTATTATTGTTGTAACCTTTTATTTTACTTAAAAGATCACAGAAAAAAATTCCATATATTTTTAAAAGGATTTTGTTGAAAAACGTCGAATTAAGGGTATAGTATCTTACTATTATATTGAAATATATTAGGAGTTTAATTATGAAATTGAAAAAATCCCTTATTGAGATGTTTACAAGAAATATATCGATTATATTAATCGGTGCATTCCTTATTATAATGATATTATTTATTGCTATCTATCAAATTACTGCTATATCTATTCATCATCAAGTAATAGAAGTAGTAGCATTTTTAAATGAGTATTTTATTCATGATGCAGAACAAAAAATGAAGGATTTAGAAGACCTCTATAGTAATGAGCTTGAATCAGCATTATTGCCGCTTTCTTAAAAG
>JAENYW010000327.1 GCA_016841555.1 Tepidibacillus decaturensis | reverse complement strand
TGGAAAAGAAGCTACCGTTTTTAGTTGATATTCATTTACCCTTTCAGTAATAAACTCTGCGGAAAAAGGTCCTGCAACCCACGAATACGCATTATTTTCATAGACGCTTTCTAATATAACAATCTCCTCTCCTTTTGGCAAGGTTGTTATAGTAGGAAAATGATAAATGCTAGGACCCGTTCGAAAATTAACATCCTCAGCATTGATAATCCCATAGTTCACATTCAAAAACGGGTGAGATTTATTAATAGGATTAATAAAATCACTTCGCATATACCCTGTTTGCCCAGTGGAACGCATAATTCGATACCATATATAGGTTCCATCGAGGACTGCTACATCCTCTGGCGACTCCTTTACCGATGTATAAGGAATAAGATTTCCCCAAACCTCACTTCCATCTGATGTCATTCCTCCAGCATTTGAACTGTAAAAGCTGGTAATTGGGGTTCCGTTTCGAACAATAACCATCGCTTTTGTTTCATCAACTGCCTGTATAATTATTGAGGTTTCTTTAGCAACTCCATAATAAGCTTGATCTGCAGTCGTATCATAAATATGAGCAATGCTATTTCTTGGATTAAGAAGCCTCTGATAGGCGAATGTTCTTGCTGCTACCGCTTGTGCCTTCAACGCTTCATGTGGAAAGCTACTATACATTTCTGATCCTACAACAGCATATAAATAGCTTTCTAAGGATAACTGATTAACCACCGAGACCTTACCTTCATAGAGCTGAACATTCAATTCTCCACGATAGCGATTCGCTATTCCTTGATAGGTACGTTCCCTTACAAGAATCGTGGACTGTTCATCTGTTGACTGAATATTTAGTATCGTAGTCGGAGAAACAACAAGCACAGGATGATGATAAAAAGTACCTTGCTCAACATAGCCACCCTGCTTTATAAGGATGTAAGAAGCCTCATTCGCTTCTTTTATATCCAATTTTGGGAAGGCTGTAGAAATGGATTGCTTTAGCTTTTGATGCTCCTCATTCGTACTAGATTTTCCTACCCATACTTGATACACCCATTCTCCTTGACTATTCACTTGGACAAGATAAGCTGCAAATCCAGCATTTAGTAGCTGCTCAATTTGTGTATTCGCTTCCTCTATATCAGTTGATGTCCCTAAGGACCAATGTAGCATTCCTAAGGCCTTAGCATCCATTAAACCACTGTCTTGAAGTACACCCTTTACATACTCAAGCTCCTCAATTGTAGGAAATCCTCCCACTGTAAGGAGAAAATAGTTTTTATTATTTTTTTTAACCACTTCTATAGTCGTTGTTAGCTGTATATCCTCTATTCCTTTAATCTGTTCAAGAAGGTTTTTTACTTCCTGTAAATCGGTTGTCTCAAGAAGTTGAAGCTGATACTGGTCAAACTGCAAACCAATCGCTTCATTCACTTTACTTTGATAACTATATGGATTACTGTCATTTGTTGAAATAATCAATCCTTTCGGACTACTGACAGTTATCTCTTCTTCGTAATCTACTTTTCCATTTAACAGGTGAACCTTTATCTCACTCAGATTTTCTGATTGCACGACAGAAGGAATCATTGTAATCGTTATTAGCAGTGTTATAAGTACAAATAAAACACATTTCCTTGCAGCGACTATTAGTTTCATGATAACAATCCTTTCTCCTCTTGTTACTCAACCAAATTCGACATTTTTTTATTGATTCCTGCAAACAATGGAATAAAAGATAAAGAAAAACCATGGAATATTGACTCCCATGGTCTTTCTGATCCTTTTCTATTACTTACCTATAAAAGTAGCTTTTCTCTTTTCAACAAATGCACGGATTCCTTCTTGGTGATCCGCTGTTTTCCTCATCATAGCTTGCCCTTCCTTTTCCATTTTAAGAATCCTTGTCAATTCATCCCTATGCTGCTCTGTAAAAATTCTCTTTGATTGTAGCATGGTTTGAATAGGCTGACGAAGCCATTTATCTGCTTTTTCCTTTGCAGCAGAATGTACATCCTTCTCTATCACTTCGTGAATCAATCCAAGCGCTAATGCTTGATTTGCAGATATTGTTTTTCCTTCCCAAATCATCTGTTTTGACTTAGCCTCTCCTAATTGCCTTTGAAGAAAAAAATGACTTCCCCCGTCAGGAATCAAACCTATCTGAATAAAATTCATCGCGAATGTCGTAGCTTCCTCTGCAATGATATAATCGCTAGCTAACGCAAAGCTAAATCCCAGCCCTGCAGCTGCACCATGGACGGCACTGATTACCAATTTAGGTAATGTATAAAGTGTTATCATCATTTCATTGATAACATCCATAATTTCATCAAAATTAGATTCATTCACCTCTTCTATCATTGCTCTAATATCTCCACCTGCAGAAAAACCTTTTCCGTTACCCTGTAGAATAACAATATCTGTTTCTGAATGTTTAATTACCTGCAATGCCTCAAGAATTTCCCTCACCATTGCTTCATTCATCGCATTGTATACGTTTGGACGATTTAACGCAAGAAAAGCAATTTTCCCTGCTATTGTTAGTTCAACCTTTTTTTCAGACTCCCTCACCATCAAGGCTTAATCCCCTCCCCCAACCACATTTTTTTTGCGAAGCTCTTCTAACTCTTGTTCTGTTTTATGTAAGAGATCAATTACTATTTCCTTCGTATGTTCTCCTAAAGCAGGAGCTTTTCCTTCTTTATAAAGGCTTTTCTTTTCTAAGTTATATGGATGTTTTTCTAATTCTTTCACTTCTAATATAGGAGTTAAACAGCAATCCACTTGCATTCCAAAGGCTGACCATTCC
>JAENYW010000326.1 GCA_016841555.1 Tepidibacillus decaturensis | reverse complement strand
TTAAGAAAAGCTCCCTAGCAGAAAGTTTCACTTTCAGTTTAATCGGTGAACGGGTAAGACGCAAACAAATGTATAGCTTCGTCTTCCGATTACAATTACTTAAAAAGCCATAATACCTTATCTTCTGAAAACCAGAAGGAAGAACATGCAGCATAAACCTTCGCATAAACTCCATCGCATCAAGTGTTAATAATTTCACCTTATTATCCCTGTAATCTCGGTATCGGAAAGTAACAGACTCCTCATCCATCGAAACCAAACGGTTATTATAAATCGCCGTCTTATGGGTATACTTACTTAAATATTGCACCATATAATAAGGAGATTTAAAATCCTTTTTACAATAGACCACCCAATCCTTCGCATAGAGTAAATCAAGTAAACGTTGAAAAGAATCTAGTTTGTTGTCAGTCAACACAATATTCTTTTCATTAAAAGCCTTTTTCAAAAGAGCAAGAAACTTCCCCCGAAACACCTTAGAAAGCACCTTAACAGGAATATAGAACTTCTTTCTCGAGCGAACAAAAGAACAATCAGAAGGAGAAAGGCCACCACCAGGAACAATACAATGAACATGGGGATGAAACGATAAATTTTGCCCCCAAGTATGCAAAACCATCGTCACACCAATTTGAGCTCCTAAATATTTTGGATCTAAAGCCAATTTACGCAACGTTTCAGAAGCAGCCTTAAAAAGAATCGAGTACATCAGTTTTTGATTCAATAAAAACAACCCATTTAAATCATGAGGAACAGTAAAGACCGTATGGAAATACGGAACAGGCAGCAGCTCACTAGAGCGATCTAAAATCCATTGCTCTTTTTTCAGGTTGCCACACTTCGGACAATGACGATTACGACAAGAATTATAGGCAACCTTCGTAGCATGACAGCCATCACATTCATGAACGTGTCCACCTAAAGCAGCAGTACGACAGGACAAAATAGCATTCATTGCTTTCAACCCTTCATAATGGACAGGATTTACTTCCGTAAAGGAATGAGAAAAACGAGAAAAAACATCCTGCAACTCAATCAACAACATCACCCCCAAGATCAAAGGGACTTTTCAGACCTAGAACCTCAGCATGGGTAAGATGAAAATACATCGAAGTCGTTTGAATATTTTCATGGCCTAAAAGCTCCTTCAGTTGAAGGAGAGTAGCCCCCTGATTTAAAAGATGGGTAGCAAAGCAGTGACGCAACGTATGAAGTGAAGCACTCTTTTCTATGCCAGTAGCTTGCAAAGACTTTTTAAACACCTCTTGAATCGTACGGGTAGAGATAGGCTTATCCATAGAGTTTCCTGGAAAGAGCCAAGAAGTAGGTTGAAACACCTTCCAATACTGTCGAAGCAAAAGTAGATTTTTTTGAGATAAAATAGAATAACGATCCTTATTGCCCTTAGCTTGTCTAATAAAAATCCGCATATTGTTACTATCAATATCTGAGAGTTTCAAGTGAGTTGCTTCACTTACGCGAAGCCCAGCAGAATAGATAGTAGATAGAATGGCTTTATGTTTCAGATAAGAAGTCGCATCAAGAATCTGGAACACCTGATCAGGGGTTAAGATAGTAGGGAGAGAAGTTCTCTTTTTCACCTTAGGGATATGAAGCATATTCCATTCCCGACATAACACCGATTGGAAAAAGAACTTAAGCGAGCCATAAGCAGAATTAACGTAAGAAGAGCTGAGCTTTTTGACCGTAATCGCATGATGAAGAAAAGAACGGACCTCATCATAGCCAGTAGAAGCAGGATGTTTACCACAAAACTGAGCATAACGTTTGAGGTGACCTAAATAAGTTCTTTGCGTGCTATTAGCAAAGCCTTTTAGCTCCATAGCTATTTTCATAGATTGAATATAATCTTGCATAAGTCACACACCTTCCCATATTTATTTCTCTTTGAGAATAAAGGGAAAAGTGACAAAACAGTAGAATAAATAAATGGAAAAAGTAAAAAGCAGATAGATTTTTTAAAGCCACCGCGTTAGCGGTTTAGTTCAACAATATATCCCCGCGTCGGCGTAAGCAAAGAAGTTAATTCAATATGAAGTACGCCTTGGTCGCAGAAGTAAATTCACCTTAGCAAGGCAGCGTAGGCAGCGACACACACCTTTCGCTAACCAAGTCAGTCGTTGCATTAATCCGCCAAGTCTGGCTGGACCTTAGCAACTCCTTGTAAGTTCAAGGGTGTCGGTGATACGAAAACGTTATATGAAAATCCTGCAATATATAACCCATATTCAAAGGAGAAAATTATGAAAATAAAAGGAATATTAATTTTCATTTTATTAATATCAAACATTACTTGGAGCTATTTTTATTTCACAGCAGATACTCCAAGGAATTATAATGGTATACAGATTTATAACTTAGAAGGTAGCGGTAAGAATTGGGATGTAAAGAATTATAAAATAGTTGTTACTCCAGATAAAATTTTGCGAGGATATGCAGAACTAATATATATTGGAGATCCTAAAAATATAAAAGATATTAATTTTTATGAAATAACCATTTATGAAGAAAACCATAACAATGAACAAATAGATGTATATAATACAAGTGTAAGTATAGAAGGAAGTTCAAATTCAATAATAGATATATTTAATCTAAATGATGTTGGATCAATTATAAGTCCGTATTTTTATGATGAGAAATTAAGAACAAAAGAAAATTACGAAAATTCCACAGTAGAAATATCATGGAAAAGTAAAAATGGAACGGTTCATAAAGAAAAAATCTACTTAAATATTAACGACGAAATTATTTTTAAAAATGATGAAGAGTAAATCTTAGAAGGCTGGATCATCCTATAAACCAGCTAATCTCTGTCAAGTAGTAGATTAAAAATAAATACGAAT
>JAENYW010000325.1 GCA_016841555.1 Tepidibacillus decaturensis | reverse complement strand
CGATGACTAATAGAATAAAGATTATGATAAAATGTTCATGCATTTTTTTCACCCCTGTTACATAGTTTAACCTCATTTTAGCAAAAAATAGCAGTATAAAAAACAAAAAGAAAAAATAGACCTACATTTCAGAAAAAATAAGGATATAAATACATCTTATTTTCCGATAAAATGAAGGATAGGTGTAATATATTTGTGTGAGTGTAAAACAATGTCGAATTTAATTTAATGAATTTAAGTTTTTAGCAGGATATTTTCTCATACTATAGAAAATTAATATAATGTGTGTATTTGCATACATTCTATTTGTGTGAGAGAAATAAGATAAGCTTTAATCTAGGAAGGATGGAGGATGGGAAATGAATATCCATGAGTATCAAGGGAAAGAGATTCTAAGAAGTTATGGAGTTTCAGTACCAAATGGGAAAGTAGCCTTTACTGTGGATGAAGCTGTAGAAGCAGCAAAAGAGCTGGGTACAGATGTCGTTGTTGTCAAGGCACAGATTCATGCAGGAGGAAGAGGTAAAGCTGGTGGTGTAAAAATTGCAAAGAGCTTAGATGAAGTGCGTACCTATGCAGAAGAAATACTCGGAAAAGTGTTAGTAACCCACCAAACTGGTCCTGAAGGGAAAGAAGTAAAGCGCTTACTCATTGAAGAGGGAAGCAAGATACAAAAGGAATATTATGTAGGGGTGGTTGTTGACCGCGCGACAAGTCGTGTTGTTATGATGGCTTCAGAAGAAGGAGGAACAGAGATAGAAGAGGTTGCAGCGAATACTCCTGAAAAAATCTTCAAGGAAGTAATTGATCCTGCGATAGGGTTAATGCCGTTTCAGGCTCGTAAGCTAGCTTTTGCCATCAATATTCCTTCTCATTTAGTGAATAAGGCTGTAAAATTTATGTTGGGATTATATCAGGTCTTTTCTGATAAGGATGCATCAGTAGCAGAAATTAATCCACTTGTAGTGACAGAGGATGATCAGGTTATTGCATTAGATGCAAAATTTAATTTTGATTCCAATGGATTATTCCGTCACCAAGATGTTCTGGCACTTCGTGATTTAGATGAGGAAGATGCAAAGGAAATTGAAGCATCCAAATATGATTTAAGCTACATAGCACTTGATGGAAATATAGGATGTATGGTAAATGGTGCAGGCTTGGCAATGTCTACCATGGATATTATTAAGTTTTATGGTGGGGAACCAGCTAACTTCCTAGACGTAGGGGGTGGTGCTACCACTGAAAAGGTTACGGAAGCATTCAAAATTATCCTTTCAGATGCAAAGGTAAAGGGTATTTTTGTAAATATATTTGGTGGAATTATGAAATGTGATACCATTGCAAACGGAGTTGTGACTGCAGCAAGAGAGGTTGGTATTGATCGCCCATTAGTTGTACGTCTTGAAGGAACAAATGTTGACCTTGGTAAACAGATTTTAAAAGAATCAGGTTTGAATATTGTTGCTGCAGATTCAATGGCTGATGGAGCAAAAAAAATAGTGGAATTAGTGAAATAGAGGGGGTTGGGAAGAATGAGTATTCTTGTAAATAAAGATACAAAGGTCATAACTCAAGGGATCACTGGATCAACTGGAATGTTTCATGCTGAACAAGCTCTAAAATATGGAACAAAAATGGTTGGAGGGACCTCACCAGGAAAAGGTGGTACAGAGGTTCTTGGTTTACCAGTATTTAATACCGTAAAAGAAGCAAAGGAACAAACGGGAGCTACTGCTTCTGTTATTTACGTACCACCAGCTTTTGCAGCAGATGCGATTATGGAAGCTGTGGATGCAGAACTGGACTTAGCTGTGTGTATTACCGAAGGTATTCCAGTTCAAGATATGGTAAAAGTAAAGCGTTATATGGAAGGTAAGAAGACACGGTTAATTGGACCTAACTGCCCAGGCGTTATCACTCCAGAGGCGTGTAAAATTGGAATTATGCCTGGGTATATTCATTTAACAGGACATGTTGGCATTGTATCCCGAAGTGGTACTTTAACCTATGAAGCTGTTCATCAGTTATCTACAAAGGGTATTGGGCAATCGACAGCTGTTGGTATTGGTGGAGATCCTGTTAATGGAACGAACTTTATTGATGTATTAAAGCTATTTAATGAAGATCCAGACACCTATGCAGTTATCATGATTGGTGAAATTGGTGGTACGGCAGAAGAAGAAGCTGCTGAATGGATTAAGAAAAATATGAAGAAGCCGGTTGTTGCATTTATCGGCGGTCAAACAGCGCCTCCTGGGAAAAGAATGGGGCATGCAGGGGCAATTATTGCAGGTGGAAAAGGTACTGCGAAGGAGAAAATTGCTACATTAGAAGCTGCAGGTGTTAAAGTAGCTCCTACCCCAGCGGTTATGGGAGAAACATTGATTGAGGTTCTTAAAGAAAAAGAACTCTTAGAAAAGTGTATTACGAAGAAAGATTAAAGATTTAAAATAATGGATAGATAAGAGGCGTTTTTTAACGCCTCTTTTTCAAAGAAAAACATACCTATTATTTACTAAAATGGTGGATTTGTAAGGAGAAGGTGTTGTGAAATGAGAGATGGAGAACTATTAATCTATCTACAGACGATAGATGGTGTAGGTTGGAAGACGATATACCATATTATATATAGCTTGGATAACATACAAGAGATATTAACTCTTCAACCCTTAGAACTATCAATGAAAGCAGGAATAAGCTATCCCATTGCTGAAAAAGTAATACATGCATTTCAAAAGGAGTTCATTCAACATTTTTATGATAGGCTGAAGGATTGGAAGGAACGGAATATACATATCATCACCTTTTATGATGAGCAATATCCTACGCTTTTAAAGGAGATTTCCCAGCCACCGTGGGTGCTGTA
>JAENYW010000324.1 GCA_016841555.1 Tepidibacillus decaturensis | reverse complement strand
TATTCTATGCTTATTATGGGGATATGGACTTCTATTGTAGGTTGGTTAGCAGCATTTAAGGTGATTAATATTGAAGATGCTTTTTTAGATGAACGAATTCGTTCTGTCTTTCAATACCCTAATACATATGCTACTATCCTTGGTGCGTTATTAATAAGTATTCTAATAGGTGCTACAGCAAAAAATAAGAAATACATCTCTACACCAATATTTTCTTACTTATTTTTCATAACCTTTTTATTTACATACTCTCGAGGTGCATGGTTTGTATTTGCTTTATTATGGATAATCACTTTATATTTATTATCTGTAAAAAAACAACTTCTTTATTTGTCACATACTATTTTTATTGGAGTTATCGCACTATTTACGCTCTTTATTATTAGTGAAGCAATTACAAATGGACAATTCACAAAAGGGTTATTTGTGATAGGATTAGGTACGTTTCTTAATGGGCTTTTATATTTTTTAGTATATAGATTATTTGATAAATGGCAGATTAAAGAGGACAATAATAAAGCATTTCGTTGGATTTTACCTGTTGTAATTACACTGCTGGTTTTTATTAGTATTTTCCTATTAATGAATGCAAATATAATTAACAAGCTTCCGAGTAATTTTCAAGAAAGATTAACTGATTTTGATTTTAAAATTACTAGTTTTCAAGAACGTTCTATATCTATAAGGAATGCTTCCTATCTGATAAAAGATCATTTGCTTATTGGTGCAGGGGGGGGAGCATGGCAGCAACAATTTGAACGCTATCAATCCTTTCCTTATTCTGCAAATACATTACACAATTTTTATTACGAAATTGCTGTAGAAATTGGAATAATTGGACTGTTTCTTTTCCTTCTGTTATTATTATTAATTTTTATTTCTATGTTTAAATCAAGAAAAAAGTTAAACGAAGAAGAAAAAAATAGAATACTATCTTTCAGTATGATGGCCGCTTTCATACTTATACATAGCTATTTTGATTTTAATATGGCATTTGATTATGTTTTAATAATATTTATGATTATATTGGCCTTACTATCCTTTCCAATGGAATGGAGAAGTTCCAAAAAATCAATTATATTATATATAATGATAGGAATGATGATTATTTTCGTCTTTTCATCAGGAGTAAATGCAGCGAAATTTTATTATGCAGAGAAGATGACAAAAAGCATCGAAGAGTTTGATGAAACCAACATAGATAAGCTAGAAAGGGCAGTACAATTAAATCCATATGAACTTATTTATCGCTATAAATTAATAAATGAATACGACCAGTTATATAGGAAAACAAAAGAGGAAAGCTATAAAAAAAATGTACTGATTGAGGCATTGAAATTAAAGGAATTGGGATATAAAGATCCATCAACTACCTTTCACTTAGCGCAACTGTTTGGTAAATACGGTTATATAAATGAGTCATTAACACTACTAGATATTGGAATCAAAAATGGTTCTTGGAGAATAGAATTAGTTGATCAATATATGGTGTATGCGTTTCAAGCAGCGAAATATTATAAAGAGAATGAGGATCTAGAAAAACATAATGAAATGATAAATCGTATAATAAGTCTTTATAATGAAGTAACTAAACGTAGAGCATTTTTGGATAATCAAAGTCCCTATTTACAATATATTATTTATCAGCCTTCTGATAGTATGAAGCTTTTTGTAGGCAAAACATATATCGTAAATAAGGAATATGAAAAAGGTCTAGAACTATTATTGCCGTTAATTAATCATGAAGAAGTTCACATAAAAAATGATGCTATTGCATGGGTGCTGATAACCAATGAAAAAATGAAAAAACAAGCTCATATGCGAGAACTTCTAAATGAAGAAAATAAGCAGGATATTTTAGATCGAATGCAAAAAATTAATAGTGAATGGGCAATTTTAACAGGGTATAATGAGTATTGAAAAACAGAAGTAGCCATAATTGACTTGACAGGAGAATTAACTGTATAAAATATAAAAGATTTACAAGCTGATAGAATTTAAATCACCTAAAAAGGGTGTTTTTTTTTGTTTATTAAAGGAAAGGATTGTCGAATTGTGTAATATTGTGTCGTAAATAATACAAAAAAATAAAAAACATAAAAAAAATGTAAAAAAAAAAGGATTTTTATTGTAATTATAGAATATTAACTTGATGGTCATTTATGCCAAAAATTGTAGGTGAAAGGAGGGAAAAAAATGAAATCCTACTCAAAAATAAATAGAAAAAGAAAAAGTAAGAAACAAGGAGGAGAAACAAGGTCCATGAATAAACGGTTTCTAAATTTACTGCTAGTCGTTACTTTAATTTTTTCTCTACCAATGACTGCATTTGCAAATGACTCATTTGCAAATGGTCCAGAAAGACCAGAGCAAGTGATGTTTAATACACCTCAAGTAGTCGGTGATTTTAATTTTAATACAACTGAAAAACAGACGGTTATCGTTGAATTTATTAACGAACCTGTAGCTGTTTATCAAAAAAGTACAGGGAAAACTGAATATTCAGTTAACACTTACGAAAAGCTACTAATTTCTGCGCAACAGTCCTTTAAAAAGTCTCTTAATTCAAAAGGCTTGGATGCAGAAATAGTTCGTTCGTATAATAGGGTATTTAATGGAATGGCTATAAATATTCCTGGGAATGAATTAGTAGAAATCCTAAGAATTCCTGGTGTAAAAGCCATTTATCCTTCTATTACTTACCAGGTTACTCCAGTTCCAAGTTCTACTACAGGTCCACTAATGGAAAATAGTACTCCATTAATAGGTGTGACTGCAGAATTACAATCAACCTATAACGGAGAGGGAATTAACGTAGGTATCATTGATACGGGTGTGGATTATCATCATCCTTGGTTAGAGGATCAATTTTTGCTTGAGGGCTACTT
>JAENYW010000323.1 GCA_016841555.1 Tepidibacillus decaturensis | reverse complement strand
CCTTTTGCACCATATTTAGCAATATATTTGGTTAATTCATCAATATCCTTCCGACTGAAATCTGCACAGCCCTTTGCATTGATCGCCTTAACTTGCCCACCTTGTTCAACAGCATTTTTAAAGACTTTAAAATCGCTATTTTTTACCATTTCCGATACATCCTTCAATTCTAAATCATAACGGATATCGGGTTTATCTGAACCGTAGCGTTCCATTGCGTCTTGGTAGTTCATTCGTAAAAACGGTCTTTCTATTTCAACATCTACTGTTTCCTTCAATAATCCTACCATCATCTCTTCCATTAAATCTTGGAATTCTTGAAGTGGCATAAAGGACATTTCAATATCTACCTGTGTAAATTCCGGTTGTCTATCTGCACGTAAATCTTCATCACGGAAGCACCGAGTAATTTGAAAATATCTTTCAAAGCCAGAAACCATCAACAGCTGTTTAAATAGCTGTGGTGATTGTGGTAGCGCAAAAAAGTGGCCTGGATGCTTTCTACTTGCTACAAGATAATCTCTTGCCCCTTCTGGTGTGCTTTTGGTAAGCATTGGTGTTTCAATATCTAAAAATTGATGCTTGTCTAAAAAATTGCGAATATATGTAGATGCTTTATGACGTAACAAAAAAGTATTTTTCATTTCATCACGTCTTAAATCCAAATAACGATATTTTAAACGAACAGCTTCGTCAATTTCTAGATTATCCTGAATCATAAATGGAGGTGTTTTTGCTGTATTGATTAATTCAACCTCATTCACTTCAATTTCTATTTCACCTGTTGGAATTTTTTCATTGATCGTTGCTTCAGAACGCTTGATTACATTCCCTTTAATTGCTATAACATATTCACTTCGTAGCGTTTCTCCAATATCATGTGCAGCTGTAGATTTTTCTGGGTTGAGAACTAGCTGTACAAGACCACTTCTATCTCTTAAATCAATAAAGATTAACCCTCCAAGATCTCTCCTTCTTTGTACCCAACCACTTAAAACAACCTCTTGATTCACATGATTTACGTTTAATGTTCCGCACTGATGTGTCCTTTGTAGTGCCATTTGTCATTTTCCTCCCTAACCTTTATATATTTAAGCTTTAGCTATTTGTATTATTTTTTCTACAATACTTTGCAGCGGTATCTCTTGCTGCTCACCATTTCCCATATTACGAAGAATCACTTTTTCTTCCTTTAACTCATTTTCGCCAAGAATAAGCACAAATTTTGCTTGTAAGCGATCTGCTGCTTTCATTTGCGCCTTCATTTTACGATCTAAATAATCCATTTCAGCCGACAGTTTGTTATTTCTTAACTCATAAGTGACCTTAGTAGCTAACCGTTTCGCTGCTTCCCCTAAAGCAATCGTATACACATCTAATCCCTGATGAAGGTTTAATGGTACGTTTTCTGATTTTAGTGCCAATGCTATTCTTTCGATAGAAAAGGCAAATCCTATACCAGGTACGTCATTTCCACCCATTTCCTCCACTAATCCATTGTAACGCCCACCACCACATATCGTACCTACCGCACCCACTCCTTCAGATTTAATCTCAAATGCGGTTTGTGTATAATAATCTAATCCTCTAACTAATCGTGGATTTTCTACATACTCTATTCCCATATCATTTAAATAGGTTTTCAATTGGTCGTAGTGAGTTTGACAATCATCACACAGGTGCTGATGAATGGTTGGTGCTTCCTTCGTTGCAGCTTGACAGCTATCCACCTTACAATCCAATACCCTCATTGGATTACGGTCAATTCTAGACTGACAATCCTTGCATAAATGCTCCTTTACACCATTTAAATAGGTCACTAATTTTTCTCTGTATGTTGGTCTACACACAGGGCAGCCTACACTGTTAATCTCAAGACGAAGATCCTTAAGTCCCATCTCCTGAAAGATATTCATTGCTAAAGCAATAACCTCTGCATCAATACTAGGATCAGTACTTCCAAATGCTTCGACTCCAATTTGCGTAAATTGGCGTGTTCTTCCTGCTTGTGGTCTTTCATAACGAAACATAGGGCCAATATAGAATAGTTTTGTTGGATCAGGATTTGCGTATAGCTTATTATCAACAAAGGAACGAACAACAGAAGCTGTCCCTTCGGGACGTAAGGTTAAGCTTCTTCCAGCCCGATCCTCAAAGGTATACATTTCTTTTTCAACAATATCTGTCGTCTCACCAACTCCACGTTGAAATAATTCTGTATATTCAAAGATAGGGGTTTTTATTTCTCTGTAGCTATATCTTTTAAAAACATCCTTTGAAACCTGCTCTATATAATTCCAAAGTTCTGCTTCTTCTGGTAAAATATCTGCCGTTCCTCTAGGAATTTGAAACCTTTTCATTAGAATTCCTCCTTCTTATATTAAAATACAACTACCTAAGCGAATCAGAAAGAAAAAATCGTCGTTTATGATTCGCTAAAAATATAAAAATAACTCTCGTTCCTGATGTAATAATACTTACTACATCAGGGACGAGAGTTTTCTCCCGTGGTGCCACCCTAATTGGACGATAAATCCCACTTTTTACCCGTTAACGCCTTTTACACGCAGCTTAGCTAAATTCCCATTAGGATGAATGATTGTTTGCTAAGTGTCCTCCGAGATGTCTTTCTTTAGATCATGATAGAGAGATGATCTCAGCTCATTCATCTCCTCTCTTTCTATCTGTTTTTCTAAATACTTTTTCTCATCATTGGATTATATATATTCCATTGTATTTAAGCATTATAATGTTAATTATCATACTTTGCCCAATATAGAATGTCAAGCCTACTTTTGAAATATTTCATTTAATTGTTCAATCTTTTTTTTCGTAAGTGTATCAATTGTATTTATATATGCAGTTGGCTCCTTAGGATTAGGAAACCGAATAATCGTTTCTGTTTGTGGA
>JAENYW010000322.1 GCA_016841555.1 Tepidibacillus decaturensis | reverse complement strand
AGCTTTGCCAGGTTTCAAGAAAAGTAGTTTTGCCACTTCGAACAGGACCAATAAAATTAATATTGTAACCAACCTTTATCTTCGCTTTAAACATAGGAATCGCTTCATCTGGTATAGTTCCACGTCTAGCCTGTTCTTCTAATGAATAGCTTTCAATAATATATTTTCGAAAGACAATAGTTGCTTCCTTTCCTAATCCTTCATCAAAAATTGTAATTCTAGTACCATCTAGCATATAGACTTCTGCGTATTTTTTATCTAATCGAATTTCCGGATTCCTTAAGAGAAGTGCTTTTCGAAGCTGCCATAAACGATCCTTTATAATTTTTTGCTCTTGTAATTGCATTTTTCCATCTATTAAATAATAGATTCTTTCCCCGATAATTTTTGCCGACGTGCTATCCTTCATTTCTTTCCATTCTGCTAATCCTGCTAACCCCCAATTTTCATGAAAGATAGCCGTGGTTAAATCATGGTACCAACGAGGATGCCATTCATTTTGTAGCTCATTTTTTTTCAGGTATTCTTTAATTTTACTTTTAAAAAAATTCACCTCCTGTAGATAACCAATAATAGCTTTCTTTTGATATTCCAATAATTTATCTGTGGCGTCACTCCCTTTCCCTTGTTCATTTTCCCATTCATTCATAAAATAGTTGCTGATATTTTCACATAAACTAAAAAACCGTTCTAATTGATTACCTAAGCTTACAAAATGTTCTTTCTTTTCCTCAGACTTATCACGAGCGCCTTCAATATATTCTTCAAGATAAAACAGATTTTGCATTACAATAGTCCCCCTATATGACTAAAGGCTTTCTTCAAAATCCCTACTTTTTTTTCTATTTTATTTAGAAATGGAATATGTACTTGTGATGCAATTAATTGACTCAGCTGCTCTATTGTCTGATTATAAGGCTCATTATCATAATGAAGTAATGTCTTATGATCAAATTCAGCCTGCCATCCCAAAAATTCTAAATGTGGAATATATGCAGCTAACGTCATGTTATAAAGGTCAGCAATCTGTTTAGCAGAATAGATATGGTTTGATTTTAAATATTTATTCACAATCAGCATGAAGTCGCTAGCATTAATTTGTAAACGTCGAAATACCTGTCCATCAATACGTTCATAATTTTTCCTTGTTGTTTCCTGTTGTGTTACTACTAAATATTTGTTTTTTGTTGCATTAATAGCAGCGATACTCAGCCCAGAATCAATATTACTACCAGCATCAATGATAACTACTTGAAATCTTTCAGCAGCTAATTGAATTAATCGATCAATATGTTCAGGATGATAGTGTCTAATATCTAATAGATCCTCTACACCAGGCAATATATATAAATGATTGTCCTCCTTCTCACAAGACTCTATCAATTCCTCAGCTGTTAAAATATTATTCATTAATTTAATCTTGATATCATCTAGACCTATTTTTTCCTTTCTTTTGATATAGCAGGTACTTGGTTTTCCACTTAATAATAATAATGCGATATTGCCCTTGATATTTTTCGATAGCATTTCTGCTGTCGAATGAGCAACCATTGTCGTCCCCACTTTATTATCTGCTCCAAAAAATGTGATAATATTTCGCCTAGTTTCATTCCTATCAGGAAAAGTCTTCTCCATCACTCGCTCTACTATCTGTGATGTGGTTAGTTTCGGAGGAATGATCGTTATATTTTTCATACTACTTAATGAAATAAGGTTATTAATCATATGGTCATTATAAAAATCTGTAAGTAAATAAAAGATTAATTGTTCCTTTATTAAGGAATCCTTCGAATCAAGCGCTAGATATAATTCGTTATAGCTCATCTCTTGATCACTGATTACTATCACTTGGCTGGATTCAACATCCTGTAGATGATTAATAATGGATAGTTGAAAATATCCTGTCCGCTCTATCGCATTTTGCAGTTCACTATCATTACTCATTAAGGATAGCTTCATATTAATTCCCACCTTCATCATACATAATGATAAATTTACCTCCATCATTCACAACCTGCTCTAAGCTTTGTAATTGCTCTGGTCTAAGAAAAACCATTACTTCAGCAATAACGGAGCTTCCATCTATGCGGTCCTGTGCACTAACTGTTATTACCTCTCGATTCACACCATCTTTAACATAGGCTACCGTTGTCTCTAATAAACGATTGGATACTGTTTCCTTTAGATTCTCTGTTTGCTCTGGAAGATAGGTCTGAATAGAATTATCCTCTGCCTCTTGACTAGCCTCTAGAACCTTGTTTAATTCTCCGAATTTATGTTCATTGATTTGATAAAACAGCACATGATCCTTTCTCCGGAGCGTATTCGGTACAGAATACAACCATTCATTAGGGATTCTAACAATGTAGGTATTCCCACCCGTTGACAAATCAGTTTTCTCAAAAAAGTTTGGATGTAGCTGTGCGCTTTTAGGAATAAATTGCTTTGCCTCAAGTTTTAAAATTGTGTTTTTATCCTTTATCACCTGATTGATTAAAAAATTTGCCTCTATCTTTTGATTTGTTAGCATATCTTCCGTTATGATGGTTCCACGATTAATATCTTGATTTAAAACGACTATCTCTTGATAAAAGTATAATTCCCTTCCATAGATTTCCCAATACCATATAACCCCTAGCATTACAGCAATAGTCATTACACCTATAATAGGCATAATTATGATAGCGTATCTTTTTATTTTGTTTCTTATATTGCTTTGATAATACAAGAGTTAATCACTTCCTTTCCTCCATTTTTTAAACCAAGGTTTATTTTCTTTGTTTTTATGTGTCTTTTTAGATAAGAAATGCTTAGGTATAACCCTTTTAACAATCTGAAATAAAGGTTTTTCCAATTGCTCTTTTATTTCCAAAAAATCATAAGGGATGCTGCAATCATAATAAGCCTTGTGAATATACGTTAAA
>JAENYW010000321.1 GCA_016841555.1 Tepidibacillus decaturensis | reverse complement strand
AAACATGGACCCAGAAGAACTATTGAAATAAAACCAAAAATAATAGAGGGTAATATGAAACCAATCGTGCAGGTTGATGGGTTAAAAAAGGTATATGCAGATGGAACGGAAGCAGTAAAAGGGGTAGATTTTACTATTCATTCTGGTGAATTTGTTGTGATTATCGGACCAAGCGGAGCAGGTAAGAGTACCTTGCTCCGCAGCTTAAACCGATTAATTACAGCAACAGAAGGAAAAATTATTTTTAAAAATACAGATGTTCTTAAAGCAAATCAAAGGGAAGTTCGTCGAATAAGAAGAGAGATTGGCATCATTTTTCAACAGTTCAACCTAATTTCACGAACGACAGTATTGCAAAATGTGTTGCATGGTCGTCTAGGTTATATGAACAGCTTTAAAGGGGCCTTTGGACTTTATGAAAAGAAGGATAAGGAAGAAGCTTTGAAAATTCTTGAGAGAGTAGGATTAATTGAAAAGGCGTATAATCGTGCTGATGAGTTGAGCGGTGGGCAGCAACAACGCGTAGCAATTGCACGAGGCTTGATGCAAAAGCCTCAATTGATTCTTGCTGATGAACCTATTGCCAGTCTTGACCCAGCTACATCTGAAACGATTATGAATTATCTTTTTAATATTTCTCAAGAAGATGGAATTTCGAGCATTGTTAACCTTCATCAAGTGGAATTTGCTAAAAAATATGCAACTCGAATTATAGGAATTCATCAAGGTATTAAGGTTTTTGACGGACCTCCTTCAGATTTAACAGATGATATGATTCAATTAATCTATCACTCTAAAAAGCTAGAAGTGCAGCGAAAAAGGAATGAAGAAAAAGAGTTAGTCCTTGGAGGTAGTCTTCAATGACAACAAATAAAAGCTTAAAAATGAGAAATGAAAAACGGAAACAAACGCTTCTTTTTATCGCAGTTTTCACTGTTTTAACAATATGGTCAATGTGGGAAACAAAGTTTAATCCTATCAGTATTATTGCTAGTATGGGAGAGACAATCAAGTATGTTGTATTTGATTTTTTTCCACCTGATATTTCTAGCATTCCTCATTTGCTTCAACCTACATTAGACACGTTATATATGAGCTTTGTTGCGATGGTTATAGCAGCCCTTATTTCCTTTATCCTAGCATTTTTGGCTTCTAGTACAACTACTCCCCATTACTTGCTTCAGGTGGTGACAAGGGCAATTGCTTCCATATTACGTACTGTACCTTCACTGGTATGGGTAATTCTTTTGGTCAGTTCTTTTGGTTTAGGTGCCATGTCTGGAACGATGGCTTTAATTTTAGGTGGAGTTGGTATTCTTACACGAACCTATGCTGAGGTACTGGATGAGATAGATATGGATCAATTAGCAGCAATAAAAGCGACTGGAGCTAACTGGTTTCAAGTGATGGGACGAGCTGTACTTCCACAATTTTTACCTGGTTTTGTTGGTTGGTCTCTCTTTAAATTTGATATAAATATTCGTGATTCTGCTGTTATTGGAATGGTAGGCGGTGGGGGATTGGGGTTTGCCATACAAGAAGGGATTAAATTATTTCAGTTCCAAACCGTCACAATGGCTATTTTTATGGTACTAGTATTAATCGTTATTATTGAATATATTACAAGTAATATAAGGGAGAGGATTCTATGAGTTTGGAATTCATCCGTAAGGGAATAAGGCTTCCTTGGTTAAGTGAAAGGGTAAAAAAGGAAGAGAATCAACGGCGGAAACAAGACCGATTTCTATATTGGACAATGCTCATCATTTTCATTTTTTTCATATTTAGTCTTATTCAGCTCAATTTTGATTATTCAAAATTATGGACAGGAACCTCAGATTTCTTTTTTATGTTAGGAAAAATGTTTCCACCAAATCCTACAGACTGGTTTTATATATTAGCTGCAGCAGTAGAATCTTTACAGATAGCTATAGTTGGTACTGTTGTGGCAATTGTTATTTCTTTTTTTCTTGCTTTTCTCGGGGCCACTAATCTATCACCAAATAAAGGAATATTATGGTTTGTCAAGGGATTTGCTGCTTTGATGCGAGCGATACCAGCCATGATTTGGGCGTTACTTTTTATCGTTTCTGTTGGAATGGGACCTTTAGCTGGGATAATGGCACTTGGAATTCATAGTTTGGGCATGCTTATCAAGGTATATGCAGAATCAGTGGAAGAGGTTGATGATGGCTTAATTGAAGCAATGCGTGCTACTGGAGCTAGCTGGCTACAGATTGTACTTCAGGGTATTCTACCAATGGTTTTTACATCATTTTTATCATGGTCTATCTTTCGACTTGAGATCGATATACGTTACTCTACTATTTTAGGGATGGTTGGTGCAGGTGGTATTGGCTGGGAATTGGTTAGAGCTATGCGCATGTATAAGCTTGATGAAGCCATGTTTATCACCATTGTCATTTTTATCATGATTTTTTTAGTCGAATTAGCAGGGAATCAAATGAAAAAGAAAATTATTAAGTTGTAGAAAGAGTAGAGAAAAGAAGACTATTTATTTATAAGAAGATTTATATAGTAGGAGATGATTACATGAGTATCGACTTACACTGTCATACAAAGATTTCAGATAATTCATTAACAGTTAGGGAAGTTATCCAATTAGCAAAAGAAGGAGGTGTAACTCATTTAGCTATGACTGATCATGATACAACAAAGGGGTTACCTGAAGCTTTAGAGATTGGAAAAGAATTAGGAGTGGAAATCATTCCTGGAATTGAGATATCTGCTTATGATTTCAAACGGAAAAGACGTGCCCATATTCTAGGGTATTACATTGAAACTGGACATGTAGCAATCGAAGCAATCTGCCAACCATTGATTGAAAGACGTCATAATAATTCCTATGAGATGGTAAAAAAACTTCAGGAAGCAGGCTATGAAATCACCTGGGAACAGGTGGAAAGCTATGCTGAAGGAGGAACA
>JAENYW010000320.1 GCA_016841555.1 Tepidibacillus decaturensis | reverse complement strand
AGATAAATAAGCTTATGTATCTAGTCGCAAACAATTTGTACTTTACAACGCGCTCACGTTGTCCGTCGCTTTCTTTTGAATAAAACCGATGGTAATAAAACGACTCCCAAAAGCCGCACTTATTCAATAAACAAATTCTTTAAGCATACTATTTTTATTCTGTTACGAAAACTAATTACCCTCTTTTAACCACTTCGCTGCGTCTTTAGCAAAGTAGGTTAAGATAATGTCTGCTCCTGCTCTTTTCATTCCTGTCAGCATTTCCATCACTACCGCTTTTTCGTCAATCCAGCCATTTTGGGCTGCTGCTTTTATCATGGAATACTCGCCACTAACATTATAGGCTGCTAATGGTAAATCAAATTGCTCCTTTAGCTGATAAATAATATCCATATAGGCTAATGCAGGCTTCACCATTAAAATGTCTGCACCCTCTACGACATCTGAATAGGCTTCTCGTAAGGCTTCCCTTCCATTAGCAGGGTCCATTTGATAGGTTTTGCGATCACCAAACTGTGGAGTTGAACCTGCTGCATCACGAAATGGTCCGTAAAAAGCAGATGCGTATTTCACTGAGTAAGCCATAATCGGAATATCTTTAAAACCAGTTTTATCTAATCCTTGACGAATTGCTGTTACGAATCCATCCATCATATTAGATGGTGCAATGATATCAGCTCCTGCTCTTGCTTGAGAAATAGCCGTTCTTGCATGCAAATCCAGTGATGGATCATTTAATACCCTATCTTCTCGAATCACTCCACAATGTCCATGATCGGTGTATTCACATAAGCAGGTATCGGCAATAACAATCAGACTAGGTGCTGTTTTTTTTATCAAACGGATTGCCTGTTGAACAATCCCTGCTTCGTCGTATGCACCTGAACCCTCTGCATCTTTTTCTTCCGGAATGCCAAATAAAATAACACCTTGAATTCCAAGTGCTACTATTTCCTCTATTTCCTTCTCCAATTGATCTAAGGATAATTGAAATACCCCTGGCATAGATGGTACTTCATTTTTTACCTGTTTTCCGTATGTAACAAATAGAGGATAGATCAAATCATGAACATGAAGATGATGTTCTCTTACTAGACTTCGAATACCAGGACTTTTTCGTAGTCTTCGATGGCGTGTAAAATCCAAATCCATCAAGCATTCCTCCTACTTTTTTTCGTATTCATCCATTACTTGCACCAAACCATGAATCGTATATTCCTTCGCTGTAATAGCTACATGTAATCCAAGCTCTTCCGCTGTTTTTGTCGTAATCGGTCCAATACTTGCAATGGTTACTCCTTGAAGTAATGTATCTAATGGTTGATTCTCTAGTGCTTTCAAAAAGTTTTTGACGGTAGATGAACTCGTAAAGGTGATAAAATCAATTTTTTTCGCTTCTAACCATGTAATAATTTCTTCTTTATTTTCTCCATCAATCACTGTTTGGTATGCAGCTATTTCCACCACATCTAACCCTTCCTCTAACAATTGTTCTACTAATAGCTTACGAGCAATATCAGCTCTAGGCAGCAGTACCCTTTGCCCTTTTTCCATTTTTCCAGTTAATGCCGTCAATAATCCTTCTGCCTTGTATTCTTCTGGAATAACATCGACGATAAGCTCCTTCTCTGCTAATAGCTGGGCAGTTTTAGGTCCAATCGCTGCAATTTTTGCTTTCTTCATTTGCTGAATATTAATTTGCCATTCCTTCAGCTTCGAAAAGAAGGAATCTACCCCATTCACACTAGTGAAGATAATCCAATCAAATGTATCCAGCTCTTCTAGTGCCTTTTGATATGCTTTATCATCCTTTGAAGGAGTAATTTTAATCACAGGGAAGGAAATAGCTTCTGCACCTTTTTTACGCAGCAATTCTGCTAGCTCTTCCGCTTGATTCCTTGCCCTTGTAATTAAAACTCGCTTCCCACTTAACCCCTTTTTATGTATAGCTTCTGTCTCTCTTATCATCCTATTATTCTCCTTTCAAATAGCTTAGTATTTGATCGGCACCATTTGCTATACATTGCTCTGCGACAGATATTCCTAATTTTTCTGCATCTTCCTTTTTCACTGTTCCTTCTGCTTTAACCACTTGCTTTCCATCTGCTGATGCTACGATACCTACTAAATAAATATCTTCTCCATCTAAGCTAGCATAAGCACCAATTGGAACCTGACAGCCTCCTTCTAGGCGATGAAGGAAAGCACGTTCAGCTGTTACTACTGTTTTTGTTGGAGGATGATTAATTTTGCTTAGCAAATCAATGGTCTCTTGATCATTCTCTCTAACTTGAATACCTAAAGCGCCTTGTCCTACCGCAGGGATACAAACATCTACATCTAGGTATTGGCTAATTTTATCGTCCCATCCTACCCTTTTAATTCCTGCAGCTGCTAGAACAATTGCGTCTAAATGATCGTCATGTAATTTTTTTAAACGAGTGTTGATATTCCCACGAATCGATTCAATCTGAAGATCACTTCGATAAGCTAACAATTGCGAAGCTCTACGCAAGCTACTTGTTCCTACTCTTGCTCCCTTAGGAAGTGCGTCGATGGTCAGATTATTTTTCGAAATAATACAATCCCTAGGGTCTTCTCTTTCAGGAACTGCAGCCAACATAAGACCTGTAGGCATTTCAGCTGGCATATCCTTCATACTGTGTACAGCAAAATCGATCGATCCATCTAATAATGCCTGCTCAATTTCCTTCACAAACAATCCCTTCCCCCCAACCTTAGAAAGGGTTACATTAAGAATTTTATCACCTTTTGTTACTATTTCCTTAATTTCATACTCATAGGGTAATCCTAGTTTCTTTAACTGATTAATCACCCATTTTGTTTGAGTAATAGCAAGCTCACTTTTTCTACTACCAATAATAATTTTTTTCTTCATTGCGAAAAATCCTTTCTTTTTATCTTCATTCTATTTTTTATACACCTAGAATT
>JAENYW010000319.1 GCA_016841555.1 Tepidibacillus decaturensis | reverse complement strand
ATTTAATGCTTGAACCTCTGCATGTGCTTCACCAGCCCTTAAATGTGCTCCCACCCCTTCTATTCTTCCCTCCTTAACGACAACAGCTCCCACTGTAGGATTAGGAGAGGTTTGTCCTTTTGTGTTTTTTGCTAAATCAATCGCTAACTGCATATAGTATTGATCATCCATCCATCTTCTCTCCTTTTTTCTAATCAGTGAATAAAAAAACCTGAAGCATAAATTGCCCCAGGGTTAGCATGATAAAAAATACAGATAATGTAAATACGGAATACAACGATGTCTATATAGCAAAATAGGACATCTATATACCATATCTAACTTATCCTTCTCCCATCCAGACTTTACTGTCGGTTTCGGAATCTCACCGAATCAGCTAGCTATATGGCTAGGTCGCGGACTACAAGTCACCTTGATTACCGCCGGTAGGGAATTTCACCCACCCCCGAAGAATAATAAACATTTATTTAATTGTTTGATAATCGATTAATATTCATTATACACATAAAAATCAATAGATGCTATTATCATTCGGACAAACAAGGTTACATAGATTTGATAATAGAACTAAAATTTTTTTATCCTTTGGAGGTGTTTTTTTGAATCAAGCTCATGTACAACAAATTCCCTTAATCGGAGACCGTTTTCCTGAAATAAAGGTAAATACTACCCTAGGATCTCTAACCTTACCAAATGATTATAATGGAAAATGGTTTGTTCTATTTAGTCATCCAGGAGATTTTACTCCAGTTTGTACAACTGAATTTGTAGCCTTTGAAAAAAGAAGAAAGGAGTTTAAAGAATTAAACACTGAATTGATTGGCCTTTCCCTCGATCGAGTTTATTCTCATCTTAAATGGATTGAATGGATAAAGGAAAACTTAAGAGTAAGTATTAAATTTCCAGTTATAGAAGATACGCTAGGAAGAGTTAGTTCAAAGCTGGGAATGCTACAGCCCAAATATTCCTCATCTACTGTCCGAGCGGTATTTATCGTTGATGACAAGGGAATTATTCGTATGATTCTCTACTATCCTCAAGAAGTAGGTAGAAATATAGACGAAATAATAAGAGCTGTTACTGCTTTACAGACAGCAGACAAATATGAAGCAGCTACTCCAGCCAATTGGCCACACAATGAACTTATTGGAAACAAACTAATCCTTCCTCCAGCAGGAAATATTAAAATGATTGCAGATCGTATAGCAGAAAACAAGGCAGGAAGCATTCAATGCTTTGATTGGTGGTTCTGCTATAAAGATTAAGAGCTTAGTGAATTGGTTCAAAAAAGTGATACTAGCAGAGAGACTAGTATCACTTTTCATATTATTATCCTTTTTTCTTTTAAAACAATAAACATTTTATTAGTTAAAAAGATATAAAAAGGTTTATAATTGATACTATATATGCTATCTAAAAGTATGAATTATTCTAAAAGCTGAGGTGATTGCTTTGAATATAACAAATTATTGTGTTTGGAAAAAAATAGAAGATTTACAGCCTAATGATACTATTTTACACCCCTTATATAGAGAGGATGGATTGTTACTTATTCAAAGATTTAAAAGAATAACTACCTCCATTATTAAACATTTAAATCGTCATTTTTCAGAGAACTTTCCAGTATTAGTTGCTAGTACGGATGAGAAATTTCATGAATTTATCGATAATAAGCTTTACCTTGATCCTCAATTTAAACAAGAAATTCACAAACTGAATGATATTCATAAAAATACTTTTGCTTATTCTGTGACAAACACCTATGCTGAATATAATAATGCTGACCATTCTATCGATATGCATTCTGATAGCAAACCCGAACAGGTTAGTAGCAGTAATATACTGTATTCTTTTCCCTTATGGCATTCCTTTGATGATCTACTAGAATCTAAAAGTTTAAAAATCAGAGCTAAAATGATAAAGAGAAGGATAGAAAAAAGCTTGGCACAAAATCCAGAGCTATTAGATTTAATTGGAATGCTTAAAGGATATCATGATGTATCTTATATTCACAGTATGAACACGCTGATTATTTCCCTTTTAATCGGGCTTTCTCTTGAACTAGATTATGATGATTTAGAAGATTTAGCCCTAGCTACTTTATTTACCGATATTGGTTTTACAGCTATTGATCCTAAAGAATATAAGAATTATTTAGATAATGCTAAAAACGATAAACAAACACTGGAGCATCATATTAATCAATCAATTGAAATAGTACGCAAAGTAGAGAGGTTAAATAGAAAATCCATTATTAATGCTATTTTAGATCACCATGAATATTATAATGGACAAGGATTACCTAACAGAAAAACAAGTCAAGAGATAAGCCTTTTCGGTAGAATTATAGCAATTGCTCATGCCTACGATGAAATGGTTGGTGGTTATATCCAAGAGAGAACAGTGTGCTCACTAGAAGCCCAATTAAAAATTTGGCAGGAAAGAGGACAAAAATTTGATCAAGATATTCTCAGGATATATTTCTCGAAAATAGGTCTATTTAAAGTAAATCAGCCTGTAATATTAAATAACACACAAAGTGGTATTATAATAGGATTTACCGATTATCTTAATGAACCTTTATTGCCTAAAATAAAACTCTCTACAGGTGAGATTAAAGATTATTATTTTATTAAAGATTTGTCGGAATTGAAAATTACCAATAAATAGTATTATTTATAGCTTGTAAAAAAAGCCCAAGATCAAGGTCAAGGAAAATCCTCAAGAAATTGGGCTTTATCTACATGCTGAACTAATTTGCTTAGTTAGTTTACTTTTACTGTTTTCTTCTCAGGGCTATTCCAATATTCCTCATTTCCTGGTAAATCATCAAACCATGCTGCGTTTTTCGGACAGGTAAGCTCCATGAATTTACCATAATTCCCCTCACGAGATTGATGATATTTCAAGTACGCTTTTCCTTTTTCTATCGCAAGGACTTCTATCTTCCCTG
>JAENYW010000318.1 GCA_016841555.1 Tepidibacillus decaturensis | reverse complement strand
TTAGGATATAATCTGACAAATCCTTTATTTGAAGATAAAAAGGTTCGTCAAGCGCTAACTCATGCACTTGATCGCGAAACTATTATTAAAGCGGTTATGAACGGAAGAGGACAGGTAGCGAATGCGCCAGAATCACCAGTAAGTTGGGCTTATGACGATAGTAAGGTTCCTGTATTTAAATTTGATGTAGAAAAAGCAAAGCAAATGCTTGCTGAAGCAGGATGGGTAGATTCAGATGGTGATGGTATTTTGGATAAAGACGGACAAAAATTTGAATTTACACTTATGACAAATCAAGGGAATAAGGTTCGTGAAACCTTAGTAACCATTGTTCAAGAACAATTTAAACAGGTTGGCGTAGCGGTAGAGCCACAGATTGTAGAGTGGAGTGCATTTATTAACGACTATGTACTTGCTAAGAACTTTGATGCGATTATTCTTGGTTGGTCTCTTGGCGTTGATCCTGATCCATCTGGAATCTTCCATACAAAAGAGATTGAACAGGGAATGAACTTTATTTCCTACTCTAATCCTGAAATTGATCCATTAATGGATGAGCAATTAACCATTTTAGATCGTGAAGAGCGTAAAAAGCTAATTGTAGAGATTGATGCAGCGATTGCTGATGAACAGCCGTATACCTTCTTATACTACCCTGTGGATGATACAGCAATTCCAACAAATTTAGTAATACCTGAACGTCATCCAAAAAGCTTATTCTATAAGCTTGAAGAATGGTACTTTGAACAGTAATAAATACACGATTTAGGTAACATATGAAAGCTTCATTAACATAAAGCATGTGGATATTTATCCGCATGCTTCCCTTTCCCATGCTATAACGATTATATTAGGAGGGAAACAAGTGGGTACATACATACTGAGAAGAATATTACAGGCAATTCCACTTATGGTAGGGATAACGATTATCTCCTTTTCTATCATGCATTTGGCACCGGGTGGACCTGCATCGATGCAGCTTGATCCAAAAATGACAAAAGAAGATCGTGCCCAATCTATACAGCATTTAGGACTTGACAAACCTATACCTGTACAATACGTTTTGTGGATAAAGCGAATTGCTGTTGGAGATTGGGGTAAATCCTTCGTTAGAAGGGTGAACGTCATGGATATGATTAAAGAAAGGATACCGCTGACATTTTTATTAATGGGGATATCTTTTATATTTGCTACCATTATCTCGATACCCTTTGGGGTTATATCGGCTACCCGGCAATATTCCAAGCTGGATTATAGTGTGACTATTGCTGCATTTTTAGGGGTTGCCACGCCTAATTTTTGGTTGGGTTTAATGATGATTATGCTATTTTCCGTAACATTAGGTTGGCTGCCAGCTGGAGGAGTTGCTACATTAAATATGCCCTTTAGCATTATTGATAGAATGCAGCATATAATCATGCCAGCTTTTGTATTGGGGACTGCAGATATGGCTGCAACAACCCGTTTTACACGAACTAGCATGTTAGAAGTGGTTCGTCAGGACTATATTCGCACAGCGCGATCTAAAGGATTAAAGGAATACATCGTGATTTATAAGCATGGGTTAAGAAATGCGATGATCCCAGTCGTTACCATGTGGGGACTTATGCTTCCTGGTTTTTTTAGCGGCGCCTTAATTACGGAACAAGTATTTGCTTGGCCTGGTATAGGTAGGCTTTTTATCAGCTCTGTTTTTATGCGAGATTATCCTGTATTTATGGCGATAGCAACCATATCTGCATTTTTAGTCGTTTTGGGAAATTTACTAGCAGATATTGCCTATGCATTACTAGATCCGCGAATAGAGTACAAGTAAGGCAGAGGAAAAGAGGTGATCAAACATGTCAAATGAGCAGATAATAATCAACACTCAAGCTGGTACGTTGAATAAAAAGAAAAAAGAAACAATGATAAAGATTACTTGGAGGCGTTTTGTGCGAAACAGGTTAGCTGTTATTGGGCTTATAACATTGAGTGTAATAACACTGGCAGCTATTTTTGCCCCAACTCTTGCAACCTATGATCCAACTGAACAGGAGCTGTTGAATAAACTAGCAGCACCATCTTCTGAACATTTTTTGGGAACAGATGATTTAGGCAGGGATATCTATTCAAGACTTTTGTATGGAGCTCGCGTTTCCTTAATGGTAGGTTTTGTTTCAGTAAGCTTTGCTGTTATTATAGGTATGATTTATGGTGCCGTTGCAGGCTACTATGGTGGAATAATTGATAATATCATGATGCGATTTGTAGATGTTGTCATTGCTTTTCCTTTGTTGTTTTTGTTAATTACAGTTGTAACTATACTAAAGCCTAGTGTGTTTAATATAATTGCTGTACTAGCTCTATTGTCTTGGACAGGTACGGCACGATTGGTTCGAGGTCAATTTTTATCTTTAAAAGAGCGAGAATTTACTGATGCCGTAAGGGTTATTGGGGCTTCGGACTTTCGTATCATCTTTCTTCATTTGCTTCCCAATGCCTTAGCTCCCGTTATTGTTGCTGCTACATTAGGTATGGGAGGAATGATTTTAACTGAATCTGGATTAAGCTTTTTAGGACTGGGTGTACAACCACCGACAGCAAGCTGGGGAAATATGCTTCAAGGAGCACAAAATTTTACGGTTATGTTGACGGCTTGGTGGTATCCTTTTTTCCCTGGATTAATGATCTTGATTACAGTATTAAGCTTAAATTTTGTGGGTGATGGATTACGTGATGCGCTCGATCCACGTTTAAAGGACTAGAAAATAGCGTTTTAGGCCGCCTATTCAGGTGTATCGTTATTTATCAGGTAATAAAGGTAGGTTTATTACATATAATCATAAGAAGCAAGGGTATTGAGAATTTCCTTTCCCTTGTTTTCTTGTCTTCGGTTTCAAGATGGCACTCTCTTCAAGATTAAGAAGAGGTTAATGGATGACATTTTTATTCATTTATACTATAATTAAGATGTATTG
>JAENYW010000317.1 GCA_016841555.1 Tepidibacillus decaturensis | reverse complement strand
GTCCGAAGTGTGGCAACCTGAAAAAAGAGCAATGGATTTTAGATCGCTCTAGTGAATTACTTCCTGTTCCCTATTTTCATACGGTGTTTACTGTTCCTCATGAATTAAATGGCTTGTTTTTATCCAATCAAAAGCTGATGTACTCCATTCTTTTTAAGGCTGCTTCTGAAACGTTGAGTAAACTGGCTTTAGATCCAAAATATCTTGGAGCTCAGATTGGTGTGACGATGGTTTTGCATACATGGGGGCAAAATTTATCCTTTCATCCCCATGTTCATTGTATTGTTCCTGGTGGTGGGCTTTCTCCTTCTGGTCGTTCTTTTGTTCGCTCAAGAAAAAAGTTTTTTATTCCTGTTAAGGTGCTTTCTAAGGTGTTTCGTGGGAAGTTTCTTGCTCTTTTGAAAAAAGCGGTGGTTGAAGGAAAACAAGAATCTGTAGAGTTTAACTCTTTTCAACGTTTACTAGATTCTCTCTATGCAAAGGATTGGGTGGTCTACTGTAAGAAGCCTTTTAAGTCTCCTTATTATATGGTGCAATACTTGAGTCGTTATACCCATAAGACGGCGATCTATAATAATCGTTTGGTTTCGATGGATGAGGTGTCTGTTACTTTCCGATACCGAGATTACAGGGATAATAAGATGAAATTATTAAAACTTGATGCAATGGAGTTTATGCGTAGGTTTATGCTGCATGTTCTTCCATCTGGCTTTCAGAAGATAAGATATTATGGCTTTTTAAGTAATTGTAATCGAAAGACGAAGCTTTTAACCTGTTTGCGTCTGACCCGTTCACCAATTAAACCGAAGGTGAAGCTTTCTGCTAAGGAGCTGTTTTTAAAGGTGAAGGGCATTGATATTTCGATTTGTCCTGATTGTGGTGGTACTTGGCAGCAGGTGTTTTCTTTTCATCCAAGCATTGAATGATTTCTGGAAATGGAATAACTTTCGTTCTTGCCTCTTTTTTGGGGAGGGGGAAGCTATGTCCAAAAACAAAGATTCGAATGAAAAATGCCAGTATTTCATTGGAAATTCTGTATGTTCATCCTCACATAGCGGTTGGAAGAATAAAACAAGTCCCATAGGGTAGTGCTTCGACCCGCGGCTTCGTCCAACAAGGATTTGCGCAATTGCTGGTTTGTTTTATGGCTTTATTATCTCGTATTTATTTTAACTTCATGGGTAACATCATGAGTTCTTTCTTGGCAACTGCGCAACCAATCCAAAGTGTTAGCTGAAGTACCTCTTCACTTGTATAATCTACCACTTTATACTTTATTTTTATTATAATAGAAATAAAATCAAAATAGGAGAATTGAAAATGACAAAAAGATTAAGTAAGGATTTTGTTTGGGAATGTGATTATGGAGTTAGAAAACCAATTATACCAATTTTAACAAGACTTATGAAAGAACAAGATGCTTCATCCTTACAAATGATAAGTTTATTTACTAATTCAAATCCATACTGTTTAGAATTCTTTATTGTGATTGGTTACGATAATCCTCTTGATGGTCACATCGAAACAATGAAAGAATTAATGTCAAATGTAGGATTACGTTATAGACCAGATATTACAATGAGTGAATTATTTACTGAGATGGGTAATCGCCGCTTTAACAGCATGAACTTAGTAGATGATATTCCTATAGAACTTCAAATTGCATCTTTATTTATTTTCCCTGAAAAAGATACACTTGAACAAAACGGGTACAAGTTTAGTACCGCACTTGGAAATCAATTACCTGTCTTCTTAAGTCATGCTTCCAAAAACAAATCAGAGATAGAAGATCTTATTCCTTATTTAAATGCAGCTGGTTTACCTGTTTGGTTCGATAAAATTAATATTGACTATGGCGAATCAATAATAAAAGCAATACAAAGAGGCATAAAGAAATCCTCGGCTGTAATATTTTGGATTACTGATGAATTCTTAAATTCAAACTGGTGTGATACTGAACTAACAAACTTTCTAAATAGATACTCATCAAAAAAAGACGTCCTTATAATATCCATCGTAGATCATAGCGTGAATCGTAATAAACTTGAGCTTTTCTTAACAGATTTAAAGTACTTCGTGCGAGAAAAGAATACATCTTTAGAGAAAATCGCCAATGAAATTCTACCAACTTTAAAACGGTACATGGAAAATATAAAATAATATAGCTAGTAAAAGTAGAGAAAAGTTTTATTTTATTAATTAGTTTTTTTATTTTCAAGGTATTTCAGCTAACGGACGGGTATCACCGACACCCTTGAGCTTACAGGCGTTTCTGAGCCTTAGCTAGCTCTTAGCTTAGGCTCAGGAATGCCGCCTTGGTTAGTGAAGGGAGTGTGTCGCCTGATTATGCTGTCATCCTTCCTTGCTATTGCCTCTATGCATCGCTTCGGGCGACCCAGGCGTACTTCTTCGATTCCTCTTCTCTGCTATCGCCGCAGTGGTGATATATTGTTAAGTGATGTTGGATGCCTTCCTTGTTCAGAGGCTGACAGGACGTCAGCCCCTAAAAAACCTTCTTTAAATAACCTTTAACTATATATAATATAGAATTGTGATTTAAACTCTAAAGACATAAATATATTAAAGTAGAATTTTAGGTAAATATTCTTTTAAGGTCACAGTATGGTTTTTCATAGTAATTAATAAGTTTTACTTTCATATATACTCACGTTTATAATATAATCACTCAATAACAGTCATATTTCCTTTATGAATAAAACCGTTTTTCAGTAATTATTGCGTAAGATTCTATTTACTGCTCTTTTAAGACTTTGACAAGACTAATTTATCATCAATAAATATCCTACAATCTACTGTAAACCATGCCCCTATAGACACTTTAATTGTTTCTCCTGCACCATCTCCAGATTTAATTCTTCCAAACAATCTACTTCTAACACCAAGCCCTACTTCTTCATCTTGAATTTCACCATCAACATATAACCTTTCCCCACTAAACCATGTGTTT
>JAENYW010000316.1 GCA_016841555.1 Tepidibacillus decaturensis | reverse complement strand
GCTGTTCCGTCCTCTATTCAAACCATGGTATTCAGTAAAATACCAGAAGCGACTTGTATTGCCCTTCCTGAAACAACCACTGGCCATTTTTCTTTGAACAGCCTAGAAAGAATTAAATGGGATGAGAAGAAATATACTGCCATTGGGTTAGGGCCAGGGATTGGTGATTGGGATCAGGGTTTAGAATGGCTAAAGCAAGCAATAAAACATATTACGCAGCCATTGGTCATTGATGCAGATGGGTTAAATCTGCTAGCAAAAGATTTGACTCTAATGGAAGAACGTAAGCATGTAACAATCCTAACACCACATCCAGGTGAAATGGCAAGGATAATGCAAAAGGATATTGCCTATATAGTAAGAAATAAAGTAGAGGTATCTAGAAAATTTGCTGAAAAATATGGTGTATATCTTGTACTAAAAGGTGCAAAAACTGTCATCGCTACACCTGAAGGAGAGATTTTTATCAATTTGACAGGTGGACCAGAGTTAGCTAAAGGAGGCTCTGGAGATGTATTGACTGGAATGATAACCGGATTTTTAGCACAACAAATCCCTGTAAAGGAAGCAATTATTAGTGCTGTTTATTTGCACGGTTTAGCAGGAACATTGGCTAGCTCCCCATCGAACTATAGTACACTTTCAACAGATGTGATAAATCATATTGGGTCTGCGATTCAACAAACCATGTCAAATCACGCGACATCATTCTGACACATTTCCTGGGAAATTGACAAGTTATTTTCCACTTGTCATATAAAGAGGGGGATGATGAAATGCAACAGGCTAAATGGTTAGTAGCTATGATGCTGGTTATACTTGTTTTCACAGCAACTGGTTGTGGTCAGAAGGATGCAACAGATATTGTAGGAGATTTAGATAAAAAGCTGAATAACTTAGAAAGCTATAAAACATCAGGTACAATGATAATCCAGACTGGAAATCAACCGCAGGAATATAGCATTGAAGTCTGGTATAAGCAACCAGAATATTATCGTATTGCATTAACGAATACTACTACGAATGTTATGCAGATTGTATTAAGAAATGATGATGGTGTTTTTGTTCTAGATCCAGCACTAAATAAAAGCTATCGTTTTAAAAGTGATTGGCCAAAATCTAACGGTGCAGTTTACTTGTATCAATCTATAGCTACAAGTATTATTGATGATCCAGATAGAGTGTTTACTATGGAGGAACAGTATTATTTGTTTGCAGTAAATGCTAATTATCAAAATAAGTCACTCAGTAAACAAAAGATATGGCTAGATAAAGATTTGCGTCCTGTTAAAGTCCTTGTTTATGATCCAAAAGAGACACAATTAGTGGAAATGAATTATACTCAATTTGAATTTGCTGTGTCTTTTGATAATGATGCATTTGATATGAAACGTAACTTAACAGGCTGGGATTTAGATGCTTTACCAACAATGATTAATCAAGATGATACGAAAAGCTTTGGAATTATTGAACCAGCCTATATTCCAGATGGAATTACAAAAAATACGCCAAAAATAGTTACGAATCAAGATGAGCGGACGGTAGTAATTAAATATACAGGAGACTATTATTATAATTTAACCGAATCAAGAGCAAAAGCTGTTATGACAAGTGTTCCAGAGACCTCTATAACAGATATTGTCGATTTAGGATTTAGCATAGGAATTCTATCTGAAATGGATGAAATAAGGAAGTTAACTTGGACATATGATAATATCGACTTCACATTAACAGGGGATTTACCTACAAATGAAATGATTGACGTTGCAAAATCTGTTTTTGGGCAGGCAGGAAAGTAGACAGCTAACTATTAAATAACACTAGGCGGGAATAATAACCGCCTTATTTTTTTTGACTATCTCTTTATCCATTTATCTTCGGTTTCTTCTTCCCTTATGAGGACAGGACTGATAAAATGAGGTAGAAGTAAGAGGGTTCTCCCAAAGCACTCACGAGAAAGGGGATTAACAAATGAGTATCATTCGTCAAGAAATTCCAAGTTACTTAACATTATTGCAGCGTAAATCCTCCAAAGTAAAATATATGGAGACATTTGTATTTATTATTTTATTAATAACAGTGTATCAATTTCTTGGGTATGAACATACATTCTTTAAAATTAGTGCTATTTTTAGCGCTTTGGTTACCTTAATTATTTCTCCAATTGTGTATAAGATATTGATTAAACCAATATATCGTTTAACAGAAACAGAGTTAGTTATTCAGAAAGCCAATAAAGAGACGCGCATACCGATTATAAAGATTAAACCAGCATACGATTTAAGATATTTTTACGATATTAATGATAAAAAAATTCTCTTATCTGTATCCAATCAATTTTTGGAAGACTTAAATAAACAAATAGAAATAGTAAATAAAAGAATGGGTAAAGGGTGATGAAATATGACATTGCCCTATTATCGTCCAACTGTTGCGGAGATTGATTTGGATGCAATGACGCATAATGTAGAATTTTTTCGTAATCGAGTCGACAAAAAAGTAGAGCTTATCGCAGTTGTAAAGGCAGACGCTTATGGACATGGAGCGGTTCCAGTGGTTAAACATCTTCAATCCATTGGTATTCATTATTTTGCTGTTGCCTTTTTAGATGAAGCAATTGAATTAAGGAATGCAGGGATATTAGATCCAATTCTTGTATTGGGATACACTCCCAATGAAGGGATAAAGGCTGCCTTTTTACATGGAATTACTATTACAATATTTACCGATGATGCAATTGATTATATCAATACCATTGGAAAGACGATAGGTAAAAAAATAAAAGTTCATATGAAGATAGATACAGGTATGGGAAGGGTAGGTGTATCGCCAGAAGATGCGTATACCTTTTTTCTAAAGCTGCAACAATCAGAATGGATAGAGGTAGAGGGGGTATTTACCCATTTTGCTACTGCAGATGAGAAGAATAAATCTTTCACAATGGAGCAATATAAGTACTTTCAACGTGT
>JAENYW010000315.1 GCA_016841555.1 Tepidibacillus decaturensis | reverse complement strand
GCGTTCGCTTAGAATCTGGAAAAACATCAAAGCTATGTCGGTATCTTTCCGTTATAGTTAAGGGTGTATGCAAGGTCATCCAATAGATTAAATTAGATAATTGACATAATCCACCTGCAAGTCCAGGTTTAACTGTTCCATAAAAAAGCACCATCCCATCAACATATCCCTGTCTTCTTGTCGGTTTCCCTATTAAACGCCAATAGGAAAAGGTTTCTCCAGGTCTGATGATGATGTTGTTCATTTTATTAACAGCTATCCTTACATTTGTAATTTTGTTGTACTGCATCCACATATCAACATCCTTTAATTTTCTTAATAAAGGTGTTTTATGCTGAAAAATAACATAGGGGAGTAAGTGTTTTTGTAAAACCTTTGCATAGCTTATCCTGCCAAAATACCATGATAGATATCTTATTGAGGTATAAAAAAGCTTTCCAAACATGATTCGTAGCTTCGATCTTTTAATTGGTTTCATTGAATAATACACATCCTTTACTTTTATCTAAAAATAACATTTCGCTATTTTCGTTTCATTTCCCTGTTTTAAATATAGTGATTGGGTCGAATAAATAGGATAGCTGATTTTATTATTCATAAAATTATTTTTATGAGGAAGAATAGAAGATTGGATGGAGGTGAGATAATGAAGAATCGTGACAAAAACGATACAGTTGATACAAAAAAAGAAGATATTTCCTACAGTAAAGTTTCGGGCGTCCAAAAATTCGGAGAAGATGTTAATCTAGATGAAGTAAACGAAGAGTTATTAAATGAAGTAACTCCAGAAAAAGAAAAGAAATAAAAAAAAGGTAGAGCACACAATAATAATTTGTGTGTTCTACCTTTTTCTAGATTCTTTAGCTGCATTCATGCCTGCTACATAACCTGTAACAAAAGCTGCAGTTATATTAAAACCCCCTGTATAGCCATGAATATCGATAAGCTCCCCTGAAAAATATAATCCATTGATTAATTTAGAAGACATGCTCTTCGGATCAATTTCCTTTATGGATACTCCTCCCCCTGTAATAAATGCCTGTTCAATAGGTAATGTACCCTGAACCTGAAAGGTAAATTCTTTGATCAGCTTTACTAAGGATAGAAGTTTATTTTTATGAAGGCTAGAATAACTTGTATTATCATAAATCTCTACTTGCTCTAATAAAAGGAGAAGATAGCGTTCAGGGAGATAACCTTTTAGAACGTTTTTTATTGATTTTTTTGGCTCTAGCTTTAGTGATTCCTCTATCTCATTGCTTATTTGTTCTTCCTTTTTATCGGGAAAAAGATCAATTCTCATCGTTACGTTATCTTTTTTAATTTTCCTTTGTTGTTTTATCACAAATTGACTACATCGAAGTGCTGCAGGTCCGCTTATACCGAAATGAGTGAATAGAAGATCCATACGATGGGTTACTATTACTTTTTCCTTTTCATTAAGGACGGATAAACTTACATCACGTAAGGCTAACCCTTGTAGTTTTTTTTGCTTAATAAAGCTTTCATTAGATATTAAGGGAACCTCAGTAGGATATAAATCTGTTATGGTATGTCCTGCCTCTTTTGCCCACTCATATCCATCACCCGTTGACCCTGTTTGTGGAACAGATTTACCACCGACAGCTAAAATAACCGTTTTTGAGTGAATCCTTTCCCCGTTTTTAAATTCTAACCCCGTCACTTGATTATCCTGAAAGAGAAGAGACTTTACAGGCGATTGAAGCATAATCTTGATACGAAGAGAATTTATTTTATTTATTAGCGCATCTATCACACTTTGTGCTTTATCAGTTACTGGAAACATACGCCCATGATCTTCTTCCTTTAATGTAATTCCCATTTTATTAAACATATGAATAATATCTTCATTATTAAATATAGAAAAAGCACTATAGAGGAATTTTCCATTACCAGGTATGTGCTGAATGAGCTCATTAATTGGCATACGATTAGTAACATTACACCTACCTCCACCAGAGATGGCAAGTTTACGACCTAATCTATTTCCTTTTTCTATAAGTAAAACATTTGCCCCATGTTCTGCTGCAGCTATCGAAGCCATTAAACCAGCTGGTCCTCCACCTATTACAATACAATCGTACATACCTTATTCATCCTTCATTTACTATTATGTTAGTGTTCGAGATATTGTTGTTATGTCCATAACCACTACTATTTTATCTTTTTTAGTATTGGAAGGAAAGTTGATTTCTTAAAAACTAATAGATTAATCAATAATTCATTCCTTACTCAACTGTATAATCCAATCTTTTAAATCAATGAGTCGCAAAAAAACAGGTTTAGTATTAGTTCCAGTTACTATTATTGGAATAAGGGTATCTTTTTCATGTAATGATCCATGTCCAGCTCCACCTAAATGTGTTGGTGAGCTTTCTCCGATTAATTCATACCCTGGCTTTGCAGTGATTACTAAGTATTCTCCGTTATGAGAATGTAAGGCACCATATAATCGTGCTAATGCATCTGGGTAGGAATGATAGCTGATCATCTTCTTATCTTTTAAAATAAGGTCTAGAAGTGTAAAATCCCCTTTAACATTCCAAGATTGGTGGTATTCATCTCGATATTCTCCACCCTTTTGATAAGAGAAGATACCTTCCTTCACTCCAGATATAATATTAATCGTCTCTCCTTCCTTCCAAGCGATAATATCTATTCGTTCATCCTTTTGTAATTCTGCAGCTATTTCAGATAGTGGTAAGGAGAAATCTAGAGAATAGATATAAGCCATGCGTTCATTTACACATAATATAAGTTGATCATCCTCTGTAATGGATGATTTTAACTTAGGAATACGATAAAGATGTAGAAGGTTCTTTAGATCGATTAACGCTGTTTTATTATTCTTACCAATTACGGTTTGTCCACTGTCACCGATAATAATCCATACTATATTTTCTATTGCTTTTTCCCAAGAATCAAATCTATCCAATATTTGTTGAAGCTGTT
>JAENYW010000314.1 GCA_016841555.1 Tepidibacillus decaturensis | reverse complement strand
ATCAATAGCTATAACTTCTCCAACTTCTTTTTGAGGAAACTTCGGATCATTTTTGGTTAGTACTAAAACCGTATCACCAGTTTGGATGTCAGGATTAACTACATCCTTGAGGGCATATCGATCCAAAAAGATTTTTTCACTCAAGCCCTCTAATTTAGCTGAAGATTTAACTGTCATACTATCCTTCCTCCATTAATGAAATTCTCCAAATATATAAACATTTACTATGTAAGAAGCATTGCTGCTTGTACAATATATAGAGGAGTGAAATCATTATATAATACTATATCTTGTAGTTCTAGTGACAAAAGTTCTAAATTTAATATTTATATTTGCTACATTTACTCGTTCTTATAAATTACTTTCTTATTCTCCTTTTTTTAAAAAAGTTGAATTCTATTTTCATTATTCGTGTTAAAATAAAGTTGACTTGGTTCAGATGAACTAAAATGATTATTCCTTTATTGGGTATTAGCCATTATCTTTCTTTTGTCTTTTGCATATCCTTTTAGTAACTAAATTTTCAGCATGCTGAAAAGCATTCAGTGAATAAAAATAGATACTATGAAAATGGAGTGACGACCAATATGATTCTAATGAATGATCAGTTTTTATCAAGGGAACAGGCTAACGTAGATATGGAAGACAGAGGCTATCAATTTGGAGACGGAATTTATGAGGTTGTACGCGTGTATCATGGAGCATCCTTTAAAATGGATGAACACTTAACACGCTTAGCAAGAAGCGCAAAGGAAATCAGACTCACTTTACCAATGTCATTAGGTGAGATTAAAGAAAAAATTGTAGAACTGATTAAACGGAATAACCTAAAAGATGGAATAGTATACTTCCAAGTAACTAGAGGTACAGCACCACGAATCCATCAATTCCCTAGCAATACGACCTCAGTATTAACTGCCTATACGAAAGAAATGGAACGTCCAATGAAAGATCTGCTACACGGAGCAAAGGTGGTAACAACAGAAGATATCCGTTGGCTGCGTTGTGATATTAAAAGCTTAAATTTATTAGGAAACGTCTTAGCAAAGCAATATGCAGTAGAAAATAATGCGAAGGAAGCGATACAAATCAGAGGAGATATTGTTACAGAAGGAAGCTCCTCCAATTTCTTTATTGTTAAGGATGGAAGCCTACTAACTCATCCTGCTAATCATTTTATATTAAAAGGAATTACAAGGGATGTTGTAGAAGTGCTTGCTACTGAATTAGGATTGCCATTTGTAGAGAAGGAGTTTAAGCTAGAGGATGTTTATCAAGCAGATGAAGCTTTTCTCTCTGGCTCTACAACGGAAATTACACCAGTTACTCAAGTGAATGATCACAAAATCAGTGAACAACCAGGACCAATAACAAAAAAACTACAAGAAGCATTCGAAAAGCTTATATAGCATTGCAAAGAGTAATAAAAGTGCCGTACCATTATCTACACTTTTATTACTCTTTTTTTCATTTAGTCTTGGCTTCCTATTAAAAGAAAATAAGTATCTACTGCTGTTTTGATTGTTCTTGCAAGCTTTTTTTGATGCTGTGTGCTAACTAATAGCTCCCGATCTTTAGGGTTACTAATATACCCTATCTCTACAATAGCTGTTGGACAGGTTGTATTATTTAAGAGAAACAAATTCCCTCCCCTTAATGGATTCTCTGATGTATCATAAATCTTATTTAACGATTCCTGAAGTAGCCTAGCTAAAAATATGCTCCTATTATCTTTTTGATAAAATACCAGTGGACCACGCTCTATCGGGTTATTTATCCAATTCACATGAAGACTAATCATGATTTTTGGAGCTAGTTCATGAGCTAAACCCGCTCTTTGTGCTAAATCACGCTTGTGACGTGATTGGATATGTAGCCAGTGATTATCATCACTCAAGGAGTAATCACTCACTCTATTTAAAACAACATGGTACCCAGCTTGCGATAACTGATCATATAATAGCTGTCCTACAGCTAAGTTAATATCCTTTTCATAGATCCTCCCATAGGACGTACCCGTATCTACCCCTCCATGTCCCACATCAATAAGCACGTCTACTGGTGGATATATTTTTTCTGCATGAATTGTTGCTGTACTAATCATGATTAAAAGTAAGGATATAGTACCTATGTTTCGTTTCATCGCTACCATCTCTCTTGTCTGATTGTCCCAGCTAATAGTATGTTCTAGCATTAAAATGAATATTCAAAAATAAGGCTGTTAAATATACCTTAAAATCGTGGTATATTTAACAGCCTTTATAACTAGTAGCTTAGCAGCTTTACTCTTTCGTATATCTTAAAATTGGTTTTCTAGCTGCGGTAACTTCGTCTAATCGACCTACTACCGTCGTATGCGGTGCTTCTAGTACCTTTTCTGGCTCTTCTTCTGCTTCCTTCGCAATCTTGATTAAAATATTAATAAACTGATCTAAGGTTTCCTTGCTTTCTGATTCTGTTGGTTCAATCATTAAACATTCCTCAACAATTAATGGGAAATAGATCGTTGGAGGATGGAATCCAAAATCCAATAATCGTTTTGCAATATCTAATGTACGAACACCAAGCTTTTTCTGCTTTACACCAGATAAAACAAATTCATGCTTACAATGCTGTGCATAAGGTACTTCATAGTAATCCTGAAGTCTTCTAAACATATAATTTGCATTTAATACAGCATTTTCAGAAACTGCTTTTAACCCCTCAGGTCCCATAGTACGAATATAAGTATACGCCCGAACGAGAATCCCAAAGTTGCCATAATAGGGCTTCACTCTGCCAATAGATTGTGGTATATCATACTCTAAATAATAGCTGTCATCCTTTTTCGCTACAATTGGTTTTGGTAAGAATGGCTCTAAGATTTTTTTCACGCCGACAGGTCCAGAACCTGGTCCACCTCCACCATGTGGGGTGGAAAAGGTTTTATGCAGATTTAGATGAACAACATCAAAGCCCATATCTCCAGGACGGGTGATTCCTAAAATTGCATTTGCATTTGCACCGTCGTAATAGACTAGACCACCTGCTTGATGAACAATATTGGCAATTTCTTCAATATCTTTTTCAAATAG